>CAIKSH010000356.1 GCA_903830015.1 uncultured Solirubrobacterales bacterium
CGAACTGCGTTACGTGGGTGCGGCAGGTCCGCCCCAGCCCGGTGATTTTGCTCCGAGCTGTCATCGCCCGCGGGCGTGGAGCGATCTGTATCGCTGCCGGGAGTGCGGGACGGTCCAGCAGCCTCAGCTGCCGGCGGGCGATGACCTGGCCGAGCTCTACCGGGAGATGGGCGACGCCGACTACCTGGCCGAGGAGCGCGGCCGGCGGGCTACCTCCAACTGGATTCTTGACCTGGTCGAGCGGCGCCGTTCCCCCGGGCGGATGCTGGAGGTCGGCTGTGGCCATGGGCTGCTGCTCGACGAGGCGCGCCGGCGCGGCTGGGAGGTCACCGGGCTCGAGCTCTCCGAGCGCTCGGCGGCTTGGGCGCGGGAGAGCTACGGGCTCGAGGTCCTCGAGCAGCCGCTGGAATCGCTCGATCCCCGGGAGGACGGGAGCTGGGACGCGGTCCTGATGATCGACGTTCTCGAGCACCTGGAGGACCCGGCCGGCGCCCTGGCGCGCTGCCGGGCGCTGCTGGCGCCCGACGGGGTGATCTGCGTGGTCACCCCGGATCCCTCCTCGCCAACCGCCTGGGCTGCCGGCGCCCGCTGGTGGGGCTACCTGCCAGCCCATACCTACCTGATCCCGCGCCGGACCTTGCGGGAGCTCCTGGTCGCCGAGGGCCTGACCCTCACCGACGACGTTGCCTTCGTGCGGACCTTCTCGGCCCGCTACTGGGTCGACGGGTTCGCCGGGATCGCCGGCCCGGCCTCGGAGCCGGTCCGTTCACTGGCCGGCCGCATTCCCCCGGAGCGGTCGCTGTCGCTTTCGCTGGGCGACGAGCGGGTGATGATCGCCGTCAACGCCCCGGTGCGCGTGCCCGAAAAGCCGCTGGCCGGCGACCGCGGGACCGACAGCTCGGTGCACGTGGTCCTTCCCGCCTACCACGCCGCCTCGACCATCGGGCGCGTGGCCGCCGACCTGCCGGTCGAATCCTTCGACCGGGCGCTGCTGGTCGATGACGCCAGCACCGACGAGACCGCGGAGGTCGCCCTCAGCGAAGGCTTTGAGGTGCTCGTGCACCCGTCCAACCGTGGCTACGGGGCTAACCAGAAGAGCTGTTACACGCGGGCCATCCTCGACGGCGCCGACATCGTCGTGATGGTGCACGCCGACCACCAGTACGACGCCGCGCTGGTCACCGAGATGGTCCGGCCGATCGCCGAAGGGCGCGCCGACGCGGTAATGGGCTCGCGGCTGCTCGAGGACCGGGCGATCGCCGGGGGAATGCCGCGCTGGAAATGGCTGGGAAACCGGTTCCTCACCTCGATCGAGAACCTGGCCTTCAACAAAGACTTCTCCGAATACCACACCGGTTACCGCGCCTACTCGACCGAGTTCCTAAAGACGATCCCCTACCTGCGCAACAGCGATGGCTTCGTCTTTGACCAGGAGATCTTCGCCCAGCTCGTAGACCGCGGCGCACGCGTGGTCGAGATCCCGATCCCGACCCGCTACTTCCTGGAGGCCTCAAGCGTCAGCTTCCGGGCATCGGTCCGCTACGGGCTCGAAACGCTCGGCGTCCTGGCCCGATACCGCATCGACGAACGCCGACGCCGCTGGCCCCTGCTGCGCCGGCCGGTCGGGGCTTCCGGGCCGGTGCGAACCGGCTCCCCGAAGAACGGCTGAGCCGGTGGCGCGGGTCCTCGTCGCCTCCGCCGAGCCACTCGGCGAACAGATGGCCGGCCCGGCGATCCGGGCCCTCGAGCTGGCCCGCGCGCTGGCCGGGGCCAACGAGGTGTCGATCAGCGCCCCCGGCCTCACCGCTCTTCCCGACTCCCGGATCCGACCGGTCGATGCCGGCTTCGAAGACTATGAGCGGCTCTCGGACGCCGTCGACGACGCCGAGATCGTCGTGGCCCAGGCCCTGCCCGCCCGTCTGCTCTCCCAGCTGCCATCCCGCGGCGTGGAGCTGATAGCCGACCTGTACAACCCGACCGTCTTCGAGGTCCTGGAGGCCGGGCGCGAAAAAGGCCCGGCAGCCCGGCGCCGCCAGCAGCGAACCGTGGCCCGCGCCGCCGGCTCGATGCTCGCTGCCGCCTCCCGGGTCATGTGCGCCAGCGAGCCCCAGCGGGACCTCTGGCTGGGCATGATGGCCTCGCTGGGCCGCATTCCGCTCGAGGCCTACGACTCCGACCCCAGCTTCCGCTCGTTCATCGACGTTGTCCCGTTCGGGATCCCGGCGCAGCCCCCGGTCGCGGCCGGTTCCGACCCGGTGCGGGAGATGTTCCCGGCCATCGCGGGGGGCGACCTCGTCCTGCTTTGGGGAGGCGGCGCGTGGAACTGGCTCGATCCCGAGACGGCGATCGACGCGGTCGGGCTGCTCGACGCGCGGCGCGGCGACCGGCCCCCCGTCCACCTGGTCTTCATGGGCATCGGCCGGCCGGCCACCGGGGAGCTGGACGCCATGGCGGGTACCGAGTCGATGCTGGCCCACCTCGCCCTCAGCGGCCTCGAGGGGCGCCGGGTGCACGTCAACCGCGGCTGGGTTCCCTACGACCAGCGCGCCGGGTGGCTCCTGGCCAGCGACGCTGCCCTCTGCACCCACC
>CAIKSH010000357.1 GCA_903830015.1 uncultured Solirubrobacterales bacterium
CCGCCGAGTGGAGCGAGTCGCTGGAGTACGTGGGAGCGGTGCAGCCCTCGACGTAGTGAACGTAGGAACCCTCGTCGGCAATGATCAGCGTCCGCTCGAACTGGCCCATGTTCTCGGTGTTGATCCGGAAGTAGGCCTGGAGCGGCATCTCGACGTGGACGCCCGGCGGCACGTAGACGAACGAGCCGCCCGACCAGACCGCGCTGTTGAGCGCGGCCAGCTTGTTGTCGTTGGCCGGGATCACCGTGGCGAAGTACTCGCGCACGAGCTCCTCGTGCTCGCGCAGGCCGGAGTCCATGTCCAGGAAGATCACGCCCTGGTCCTCGAGGTCCTTGTTGACCTGGTGGTAGACGACCTCGGACTCGTACTGGGCGCCGACGCCGGCCAGGAACTTGCGCTCGGCCTCGGGAATGCCCAGGCGGTCGAAGGTCTTCTTGACGTCCTCGGGGACGTCGTCCCAGGAGCGCTCGGCCTTCTCGGAGGCGCGGACGAAGTAGTGGATGTCGTCGAAGTCGACCTCGGCGAGCAGCGGCGAGCCCCAGGTGGGCATCGGCCGCGCCTCGAAGTACTCGAGCGACTTCAGGCGGAACTCGCGCATCCACTCCGGCTCGTCCTTGAACTCGGAGATCTTCTCCACGAGCTCGCGGGTCAGGCCCTTGGGCGCCTTGAACAGGTAGTTCTCGGCGTCGTGGAAGCCGTAGCGCTCGGTGTAGTCGGCGTTGAGGTCGCGCAGGCCCTCCTCTTCCTCGGTGAGGGTCGGTCCGCTGCTTTCGGGCGATGCCATGGCTATTCCACCTCGATCTTGATCTGCCCGTCCTCGACGAGAACGGGGAATGTCTCTACCGGTATGTACGCGGGAAGCGTCAAAGCGGCTCCCGTGCGAAGGTCGAAGAGGGCGCCGTGGCGCGGGCACTCGACGGTGCAGGCGCCGGTGTCCAGCGGCCCGTCGCCCAGCGAGGCGCCGTCGTGGGTGCAGACGTCCTCGATGGCAAGGATCTCGCCGTCGCAGTTGAAGACGCCGATCTCGGTGCCCTCCCACGCCACGGTGCGGCGCTCCCCGGCGGGCAGCTCGGCCAGCGCGCAGACCTCCAGCAGCTCGCTCACAGCTCCACCCCCTGGGAGGGCCGGACGGCGTCGGGCGTCTCGGGCTCCCAGTCGGCCTGGGTGCCGACGGCGGCGCTCTTGAGCACCTTCAGCGAAAGCAGGGCGCACTTCATGCGGGTGGCCGAGATCTCGATGCCGAGCAGGTCGAGGATCGCGTTGCGATCCATCCGGGCCACCTCGTCGAGGTTCATGCCGACGATCTCGTCGGAGACCATCGAGGCCGCCGCCTGGCTGATCGCGCAGCCGTGGCCGTCGAAGCGCACGTCCTCGATCTTCCCGCCGTCGTCCACGCGGAGCATCACCTTCAGCTCGTCACCGCAGAGCGGGTTGGTGTCGGAGAACTCGCGGTCGGGCGCCTCCATCGGGCCCCAGTGGTGAGGGCGCTTGTAGTGCTCGAGGATCTCCTCGCGGTAGAGCGCGTCGTCCATCAGTCGTCCCCGAAGATCTCGATGACGCGGCCGAGGCCCTCGATAAGGGCGTCGATGTCCTCCGGCGTGTTGTAGAGGCCAAGCGAGGCGCGGGTGGTCGCCGGCTGGCCCATCACGTCCATCAGCGGCTGGGTGCAGTGGTGGCCGGCCCGGACCGACACCTGCTCACGGGCCAGGATCTCGGCGACGTCGTGCGGGTGGGCGCAGTCGAGGGTGACGGAGGCCAGCGCGCCGCGCTCGGCGGCCTCGGGTGGCCCGCTCACCGAGAGGCCGGGAATGGCGTCCAGGCGCTCGAGCATGTAGGCGGTGAGCTCGCGCTCGTGGCTGCGCACCGCCTCCATCCCCAGGCCGGAGAGGAAGTCCATCGCCACGCCGAGCCCGACGGCCTCGGCGATCGGCGGCGTGCCGGCCTCGAACTTGTCCGGCACCGGCGCCCAGGTCGCCCCGTCGCGCGAGACCGAGGCGATCATCCCGCCGCCGCCCATGAACGGAGGCATCTGCTCGAGCAGCTCGAGGCGGCCGTGCAGGACGCCCACCCCGGTCGGCCCGTAGGCCTTGTGGCCGGTCCAGGCGTAGAAGTCGGCGCCCAGGGCGGCGAAGTCGACGGCGATCTGCGGCACCGCCTGGGAGCCGTCGATCAGGGTCGTGGCGCCGGCCGCCCGGGCGCGTTCGATGATCTCGGCGACCGGGTTGATCGTGCCGAGCACGTTGGAGAGGTGGGTGACGGTGACCAGCCTGACCCGGCCGGAGGCCAGGAAGCCGTCGAGCTGGTCGAGCGAGATCCGGCCCTCGGCGTCGACGTCAAGCCAGCGCA
>CAIKSH010000358.1 GCA_903830015.1 uncultured Solirubrobacterales bacterium
CGCCGTCGCTCTTCGCCGACGTGGTCGACCACCTGGGGGCCGCCGGCCTGGCCGACCAGGGCCGCGTGGTGGTGGAGAAGCCGTTCGGCCGGGACCTGGCCTCGGCCAGGGCGCTGAACTTGGCCCTTCACAAGGTCTTCCCCGAGGACCGCGTCTTTCGGATCGACCACTTCCTGGGCAAGGGGCCGGTCGACAACATCCTCTTCTTCCGGTTCGCCAACGCCTTCCTGGAGCCGATCTGGAACCGCGACTACGTGCGCCAGGTCCAGATCACCATGGCCGAGGATTTCGACGTCTCCACCCGCGGCTCGTTCTACGACGGGGTCGGGGCGATCCGCGACGTGATCGAGAACCACCTCTTCCAGGTCCTCACCCTGATCATGATGGACCCGTTCGCCGCCCACCGCGAGGACGCCGTCCGCCAGGAGAAGGCCCGGTTCCTGGAGGGGGTGCGGACCCTCACCAAGGCCAACGTGGTCCGCGGCCAGTACCAGGGCTACCGCCAGACCAAGGGCGTCAACCCGAAGTCGACGGTCGAGACCTACGCCGCGGTCAGGCTCCACGTGGACACCTGGCGCTGGGCCGACGTCCCGGTGATCATCCGCGCCGGCAAGTGCCTGCCGGTCACGGCGACCGAGTTCAACATCCAGCTCAAGAGGCCGCCGGAGAAGCTCTTCCCGGTCGAGCTGCCCTACGGCAACCGGATGCGCTTCCAGATCAACCCCGAGGTGGTGATCGCGCTGGAGCTCCAGAGCCGGGCGCCGTCGCTGGGCGACTTCGCGGTAACCGACATCGAGCTCAACGCCGTGCGAACCCCGGTCCACCAGATCCCGCCCTACGAGCGGCTGCTCAGCGCGGCACTGCGCGGCGAGCACGACCTCTTCGCCAGCCAGGCGACGATCGAGGAGTCCTGGCGGATCGTCGACCCGATCCTCGACGACGCCACCCCGGTCTACCCGTACCGTCGCGGCTCCTGGGGCCCCAAGGAGGCCGACCGGCTCGTGCCGGCCGGGGGCTGGATCGACCCGGAGGTCCGCTCGGAGGCCGAACGGATGAAGGCGCAGGCCGAGGCCCGCAAGCTCGCCGCCGCCCAGATCGACAAGACCGAGCCCAGGCGCAACGGCCGGGCCCGCAGCAAGGCCAAGGCCGCGCCGAAGAAGAAGGCGAAGCCCAAGACGAAGGCAAAGGCCGGCTCCAGGTCGCGCGCGAAGGCGACCGCCGGGAAAGGAAAGCGATGAACCCGACCAAGGCACTCCACGGTGCCGGCCAGAGCCTCTGGCTGGACAACATCACCCGCACGATCCTCGACGACGGGACGCTGGCCGGCTACATCGCCGACCTGGGGATCACCGGGCTGACCTCCAACCCGACGATCTTCGAGAAGGCGATCGAGGGCGGGGGCGCCTACGAGGAGCAGATCCACGCCTGCCACGAGCAGGGGCTCGGCGAGGAGGAGACCTTCTTCGAGATCGCCGTCGCCGACCTGCAGCGCGCGGCCGACCTCTTCCTGCCCGCCTACGAGGCCAGCGGCACCGTCGACGGCTTCGTCTCGCTCGAGGTCTCTCCCGAGCTGGCCTACGACACCTCGAGCACGATCGACCAGGCGGTCAGCCTCCACGGCAAGGCCGGTCGGCCGAACCTCTTCATCAAGATCCCGGGAACCCCGGAGGGGCTGCCGGCGATCGAGGAGGCGATCTATAACGGCGTCCCGGTAAACGTGACCCTCCTGTTCTCGGCCGACCAGTACCTGGCCGCCGCCGAGGCCTACCACCAGGGCCTGGACCGCCGGATCGCCGAGGGCCTCTCGCCCGACGTGCGCTCGGTCGCCTCGGTCTTCATCAGCCGCTGGGACGTCGCCGCCAACGATGAGGTGCCCGAGGCGCTGCACAACAAGCTCGGGCTGGCCGTGGGCCGGGACTGCTACCGCGCCTACCGCGAGCTCCTGGATTCCGACCGCTTCCAGAAGATCGAGAGCGACGGCGGCCGGGCGCAGCGGCTCCTCTTCGCCAGCACGGGGACCAAGGACCCGAACGCCTCCGACATCCTCTACGTCGAGGGCCTGGCCGCGCCGAACACGGTCAACACGATGCCCGAGAACACGCTGCTGGCCTACGCCGACCACGGCCCGGCCGACCCCGAGCTGCTCTCGCCCGACGGCGGCGACTGCACCGCGGTGATGCAGGAGTTCACCGACGCCGGAGTCGACCTGGATGCGCTGGCCGCCCGGCTGCAGTCCGAAGGTGCCGAGGCGTTCGTAAAGAGCTGGAAGTCGCTGATCGCCACGATCGCCTCCGAGCGCTCCGCGATCGGCTGATGGCCTTCGAGGCGCCCTCCACGCCCCTCGACGAACTGCCGGCCTGGAAGGAGCTCCAGGCCCACGCCGACCAGCTGCGGGGCCGCTCCCTCGCCGACCTCTTCGCCGACGACCCCGGCCGCGAGGAGGCGATGCACATCGAGGCCGAGGGCATGTACTTCGACTTCGCCAAGCAGCGGGCCACCCCCGAGACGATCGGCCTGCTGGTCGAGCTGGCCCGCCAGGCAGGGCTGCCGGAGCGGATCGAGGCGATGTTCGCCGGCGAGAAGATCAACGTCTCCGAAGGGCGTTCGGTCCTCCACGTCGCCCTGCGGGCGCCGGAGGGGGAGAAGATCGACGACGCCTCGGGCCACGACGTCGTGCCGGACGTCCGCGAGGTGCTGGGCCGGATGGCCACCTTCTCCGACGAGGTGCGCTCGGGGGGATGGAAGGGCGCCACCGGGAAGCGGATCCGCAACGTGGTCAACATCGGCATCGGCGGCTCGGACCTCGGCCCGGCGATGGCCACGATCGCCCTGACCGACTACACCGACCCCGAGATGCGCTTCGCCTTCGTCTCCAACATCGACGGCAGCGACTTCCACGACAAGACCCGCCACTTCGACCCGGCCGAGACGCTCTTCATCGTCGTCTCCAAGACCTTCACCACGCTCGAGACCCTCACCAACGCCCGGACCGCGCGCGACTGGATCGTCTCCGCCCTGGGCGAGGACGCCGTCGAGCGCCACTTCGTCGCCGTCTCGACCAACGAGAAGGGCGTGGAGGAGTTCGGGATCGACCCGGCCAACATGTTCGGCTTCTGGGAGTGGGTGGGAGGCCGCTACTCGATGGACTCGGCGGTCGGCCTCTCGCTGATGGTGGCCATCGGGCCCGGGCGCTTCGACGAGATGCTCGCCGGCTTCCACGCCATGGACGAACACCTGCGCAGCGCGCCGCTGGAGAAGAACCTCCCGGTGATCTTCGGGCTGCTGAGTGTCTGGAACACCTCGGTCCTGGACTGCCCGACCGTCGCCGTGCTGCCCTACGCGCAGGAGCTCTCACGCTTTCCGGCCTACCTGCAGCAGCTCGAGATGGAGTCCAACGGCAAGCACGTGATGCTCGACGGCCAGCCGGTGCGCTGGGCCACGGCGCCGGTGCTGTGGGGCGAGCCGGGCACCAACGGCCAGCACGCCTTCTACCAGATGATCCACCAGGGGACGGAGATCGTTCCCTCCGAGTTCATCGGCTTCAGCGAGCCGCTCCACCCGCTCGGCGAGCACCACGACATGCTGATCGCCAACATGTTCGCCCAGTCCGAGGCGCTGGCCTTCGGGCGCAGCGCCGAGGAGCTCGAGAAGGCGGGCAGCCCGCCGGAGCAGGTGGCCCACCGGGTCTGCGAGGGCGGCCGGCCCTCGACGACGATTCTCATCGACGGCCCGCTGACCCCGAGGGCGCTCGGCTCGCTGATCTCGCTCTACGAGCACCGCGTCCTCACCGAGGGGGTCTGCTGGGGCATCGACTCCTTCGACCAGTGGGGCGTCGAGCTGGGGAAGGTGCTGGCCACCAGGCTGATCGAGGAGCTGACCGAGCAGCAGCCCCCGCCGCCCGACCACGACGCCTCGACCGTCGCGCTGGTGCGCCGCTACCGCGGGCTGCGCGGCCGCGCAACCTGAGCCGGCCGTCCCGGCGGCCTAGATGTCGGTGCCGGGGATCCGGTGCTCTTCGAGGTAGCGCTGGTTCTCGCGCCGCTCGGCCATGGCCTGAACGGCGGCGAAGGCCACCAGCCCGGTGACCAGAGCCGGGAAGGCCACGAAGAAGACGCCGATCAGGCCGACGTCGACCCAGAACGCGTAGCTGGCAGCGGTCACCATGGCCGCGAAGATACCGAACCGGTCAGGCGTCTGGGCGCCCGGTAGGCTCGCCGCGTGAACCGCCTGACCGCCCTGCTCTACGACCGGTTCCTGATGGGCGCGCCCCAGGAGGCTGGGCTCCAGGAGCTGCGCGAGAGGGCGCTGGCCCCGGCCCGCGGCGAGGTGCTGGAGGTCGGCGCGGGAACCGGCCTCAACCTCTCCGCCTACCCGCGCGAGGGGATAACCCGGCTGGTCTGCACCGAGCCCAGCCACGCCATGGCCCGCCAGATCGCCGCCAAGGCATCGCAGGCACCGGTGGCTCCCGAGGTCGTCGAGGCACCGGCGGCCCACCTCCCCTTCCCGGACGCGAGCTTCGACACGGTTACCGGAACGCTCGTCTTCTGCGAGGTCCCCGACCAGGCCGCAGCGCTGGCCGAGATCGCCCGCGTGCTGAGGCCCGGCGGCAGCTTCTGCTTCCTCGAGCACGTCCGCAGCGACGAGCCGGGGCTGGCCCGGCGCCAGGACCGCTGGGCGCCGGCGTGGCGGGCTATCTCCGGGGGCTGCAACTGCAACCGGACGACCCTCGGGGCGATCGAGGCCTCCCCGCTGGGGGTCGCCGAGGTGCAGGTCGAGCGCTTCCCGAAGGCCCCGTCGATCGTCCGTCCGGTCATCCTCGGCCGCGCCTCCCTGGCCGCCGCCGGGTAGGGAGCTGCGGGCCCGAAACGGCCCTTCTTTCTCCTACCTCGTTGGTAGGATTAACCACGATGATCTTCACCACCAAGGCCGAGTACGGGGTGCGGCTCCTGGTCGAACTGGGCCGCCAGGAAGGCGACGGGCCGGTGGCGCTGAAGGCGATCGCCGAGAGCGAGCGCCTGCCGCTCGCCTACCTGGAGCGGATCGTCGCGCTGCTCAAGCGGGCCGGGCTCGTGGAGAGCACCCGCGGGGCCCGTGGCGGCTACCGCCTGGCCCGGGACCCGGCCGAGATCACCATGGACGAGGCGGTGCTGGCCCTCGAGGGAGAGGTCGCACCGATGTCCTGCTTCTACGACGACAGCTCCGGCGAGCGGGTCCTCTGCTCGCACGAGGGCGACTCGAAGGGCTGCGCCACCCGCGTGCTCTGGCTGCGCGTGCAGGGCGGCGTGTCGGAGGCGCTAGGCCGCACGACGCTGGCCGAGCTGGTGGCCTTTGCCGAGCGTGGGACCGTAGAACCGGTAGCCCCGGCCGGCGCCAAGCTGCCGCTCCACGACGCGGCCTGAGCCTCCGGAAGACAAGCGAAGAAGGGACCGAGAATGGCTGAACTGGAAATCATCAACCTCCACGTGAGCGCCGCCGACAAGGAGATCCTGCGCGGCGTCGACCTGAACGTCGAAGCCGGCGAGATCCACGCCCTGATGGGCCCGAACGGCTCCGGCAAGAGCACGCTGGCCAACGCGATCATGGGCAACCCGGCGCTCGAGGTCACCGAGGGGAAGATCATCTTCAAGGGCGAGGACATCACCGAGGCCAGCCCCGACGAGCGCTCGCGGCTCGGCCTCTTCATGGCCTTCCAGTACCCGGTGGCCATCCCCGGGGTAACGGTCACCAAGTACCTGCGGATGGTCATGAACGCCCACCGCGAGGCCCGCGGCGAGGAGGAGATCTCGCTCAAGGAGTTCCGCCAGACGGTCGAGCAGGCGATGGAGCTGACCAACGTGCCCAAGGAGTTCTCCTCGCGGTACCTCAACGACGGCTTCTCCGGCGGCGAGAAGAAGCGCCTGGAGATCCTCCAGCTGGCGCTCCAGAAGCCGGGCATCGCGGTCCTCGACGAGACCGACTCGGGCCTGGACATCGACGCGCTGAACGTCGTCTCCCGCGGGGTCAACACCGTCCGCGACGAGACCGGGATGGGCGTCCTGATCATCACCCACTACAAGCGGATCCTCGACCACGTCAAGCCCGACCGGGTCTCGATCATCGCCGACGGGCGGATCGTCAAGGAGGGCGGCCCCGAGCTGGTCGACCAGCTCGAGAGCGAGGGCTACGGCTGGATCACCGGCGACGAGGAGGCGGCCGAGCCGGCCTCCGCCTGATGGCCCTGCTCGAGCGGACAGCCACCGCCCAGGAGTTCCCGATCTTCTCGCGGGAGGGTCTCGTCTACCTGGACAGCGCCGCCACCTCGCAGAAGCCCCGCCAGGTGATCGAGGCGGTCGACGCCTTCTACGCCGAGCACAACGCCAACGTTCACCGCGCCGTCTACCCGCTGGCCATCGAGGCCGACGAGCTCTACGACGGAGCGCGCGCCAAGGTCGCCGCCTTCTGTGGTGCCGCCCCCGAGGAGACGATCTTCACCTCCAACGCCACGTCGGCGATCAACCTGGTCAGCCACGCCTGGGGCCAGGCCAACGTGGGGGAGGGCGACGAGATCGTCCTCACCGTCGCCGAGCACCACGCCAACATCGTTCCCTGGCAGCTGCTCTGCGAGCGCACCGGCGCCCAGCTGCGCTGGCTTGACGTCGACGCCGAGGGCCGGATCTCGCTCGACCAGCTCGACGGCTTCCTGGCCTCCGGCCGGGTCAGGCTGGTCACCGTCACCCACCTCTCCAACGTGCTCGGGACTATCAACCCGGTCGCCGGGATCATCGAACGCGCCCGGGCGGCGGGCGCTACGACCCTGATCGACGGCTCCCAGGCGGTGCCGCAGATCGCCGTCGACTTCGCCGCCCTGGGCGCCGACTTCTACGCCTGGACAGGCCACAAGGCCTACGGGCCGACCGGGGTGGGCGTCCTGCACGGCCGCCTCGAGCTGCTCGAGCAGATGCCTCCGTTCATGGGCGGCGGCGGGA
>CAIKSH010000359.1 GCA_903830015.1 uncultured Solirubrobacterales bacterium
CGGACGGCTACCTCGACCCCTCCCAGCTCACCTACTCGTTGGCCGACGGCGCGCGGTCGGGCGGCGTCCAGATCTTCACCCACACCCGCGTCGAGGGGATCGACATTGAGAAGGGGGCGGTTCGCCGGGTGCGGACCGAGTGGGGCGACATCGAGGCCGAGATCGTGGTCAACGCCGGCGGGATGTTCGCCGCCGAGATCGGCCGGATGGCCGGGGTGCGGGTGCCGATCGTGCCGATGGCCCACGAATACCTCGTCACCCAGCCGTTCCCGGCGATGGAGGAGCTGCGCGCCGGCGGCCGGCACCTTCCCACGCTCCGTGACCCCGACCTCCTCATCTACTACCGCGAGGACGCCGGCGGCCTGGTCATGGGCGGCTACGAGCGCAACTGCGCGCCGTGGGCACTCGACGACCACCTGGTCGACCGGATCCCGCCGGACTTCAACGGTCGCCTGCTCGAGGAGGACTGGGAGCGCTTCGAGGAGATCACCGTCAACTCGCGCGAGCGCGTGCCGGTGATGAACGAGATCACCGTCACCAAGCTGATCAACGGCCCCGAGGCCTTCACCCCCGACAACGAGTTCTGCCTGGGGGAGAGCGACGTGAAGGGCTTCTTCGTCGCCGCCGGGTTCTGCGCCCACGGCCTGGCGGGCGCAGGCGGAATCGGGAAGGTGATGGCCGAGTGGATCAGCGCCGGCGAGCCCCAGATGGACCTCTGGGAGATGGACATCCGCCGCTTCGGGCCCCAGTACCGCTCTCCCGGCTACACCCTGGCCCGCACGCGCGAGAACTACGAGACCTACTACGACATCCGATATCCGGGCCACGAGCGCCAGGCGGGAAGGCCGCTGAAGACCTCGAGCGCCTACCCGTGGCACCTGGAGCACGGAGCCGCGTTCGGCGAGAAGTCCGGGTGGGAGAGGGTCAACTGGTACGAGCCCAACGCGGAGCTGGGCGACGAGTCGCTTCGCCCGAACGGCTGGGCGGGAATGAACTGGTCGCCGGCGATCGGCGCCGAACACCGCGCGACGCGTGAGGCCGCCGGCCTCTACGACGAGTCCTCGTTCGCCAAGATCGAGATCACCGGCCCGGGCGCCGCCGGGTTCCTGGGCCGCCTCTGCGACAACGACGTCGCCCGCGAGGTCGGGAAGATCACCTACACGCAGATGCTCAACTCGCGCGGCGGGATCGAGTGCGACTTCACGGTCACGCGGCTGGGCGAAGAGCACTTCGCCATCGTCACCGGCACCGCCTTCGGGCAGCACGACATGGCCTGGATCAGGGGCCAGCTTCCCGAAGACGGCAGCGTCGAGCTGCACGACACTACGGCGCGGTTTGCCTGCTTCGGGCTCTGGGGGCCCAAGGCCAGGGAGATCCTCCAGCCGCTCACGCCCGACCGGCTCGACAGCGAGGCCTTCCCCTACCTCAGCGCCCGCGAGATCACCGTCGGCGACGTGCCGGTGAGGGCGCTGCGGGTCACCTTCGTCGGCGAGCTGGGCTGGGAGCTCTACTGCCCGACCGAGTACGGAGCGACGCTGTGGCGGACCCTCTACGAGGCCGGCCAGCCCCACGGGCTGCTGGCCTGCGGCTACAAGGCGATCGACACCCTGCGCCTGGAGAAGGGCTACCGGGTGTGGGCGGCCGACATCACGCCGGACGACAACCCCTACGAGGCCGGCCTCGGCTTCGCCGTGAAGGAGGGAAAGCCCGGTGGGTTCATCGGCGAGGAGGCGCTGGCCGAGGCCGGCGAACCGCTGCGCCGGCTGGTGGCGATCACGCTCGACGACCCCCGGGCGGTGGCGCTGGGCAACGAGCCGGTGCGGATAGCGGGGGAGATTGCCGGCCGGGTGACCAGTGGCGGCTACGGATATACCGTCGGCGAGTCGATCGCCCTGGCCTACGTACCGGCCGGCGTATCGGGGCCCGGAACGCCGGTGGAGATCGACATCTTCGGCGAGTGGGTTACCGGGACGGTCGTCCAGGAGCCGCTCTACGACCCGGCCGGGGAGCGCCTGCGGGCCTGAAAGCCGACGCTCCAGGGCGGTAAGATCGGGCTATCGACGTACCCGTAACTTCGAATGGAGTGATAGCCCATGGCCGTTAAGACCCACGTCGAAATCGATCGCGAGCGCGTGAAGGAGCTGATTGCCCGCGAAGAGGCGGAGCTGAACGCCCGCACGCAGGAGTCGAAGAAGATGTACGAGCGGGCCGACCGTTCGCTCGCCGCCGGCGTGGCGAGTTCCTACCAGGCCCGTGCCCCGTGGCCGATCTACCTCGAGCGCGGCGCCGGCCCCCGCGTCTGGGACGTTGACGGCAACGAGATGTGGGACTTCCACAACGGCTTCGGCTCGATGGTCCAGGGCCACGCCAACCCGGAGATCGGGCACGCGGTGCGCGACCGGTACGCGATGGGCACCCACTTCGCCGCTCCCACCGAGGACGCGATCGCCGTGGCCGAGAACCTCGCCGAGCGCTGGGGCCTTCCGCTCTGGCGCTTCACCAACTCCGGCTCGGAGTCGACGATGGAC
>CAIKSH010000360.1 GCA_903830015.1 uncultured Solirubrobacterales bacterium
GCAGGACCTCGGCGAGTCGATCCTCGCCACCGCCGTGCCGGTCTACGCCGGGGCCCGGCCGTCCGGCGCCGTGCGCGTTACCCAGGGGGTCAACGACGTCAACGAGGCGATCAGGCGCTCCTGGCTGGGCCTGGCCCTGATCGGCGCGCTGGTGATCGGGCTGGGCCTGGTCGCCGGCGTCCTCATCGCCCGGCTCATCTCGGGCCCGATCGTCCGGCTCGACGGCGCCGCGCGGAGCGTCGCTTCCGGCAACCTCGACGTGCGGGCAAAGGTCGAGGGAAGCACCGAGCAGAGGACCCTGGCCCGGAGCTTCAACACGATGACCGAGCGGCTCACCGTCCTGCTGGCTTCGCAGCGCGAGTTCGTGGCCGACGCCTCCCACCAGCTCCGAACGCCCCTCACCGGCCTTCGGCTGCGGCTCGAGGAGATCCGGGCCGACGCTCCCACCGACGAGCGCGAGAACGCAGACGCCGCGCTGGCCGAGGTCGACCGCCTCTCCCTGATCGTCGACGACCTGCTGGAGCTGAGTCGGGCGGGAGAGGCTCCGCCGCCCGATGCGGTCACCGACCTGGACCGGGCGGTGGTTGCCGCCGGCGAGCGCTGGGCCGCGGCGGCGCAGGAGGCGGGCTGTCCGCTGGCCGTCGAGCCCGGAGGGGGCGGCGTGGTCCGCTGCCACTCGACCGAACTCGACCGGATCCTCGACGTCCTGCTCGAGAACGCGATCGCCTACGCGCCCGGCGGCCTGGTCGAAATCGCCTCGGCGCCCGGGACGGTGACGGTTACTGATCACGGCCCCGGGCTCGAGGGCCAGTCCGCGGAGGGCCTCTTCGAGCGCTTCCACCGTGGCCAGGCCGCGAAGGCCGGGCCCGCCGGCACCGGGCTGGGCCTGGCTATCGCCCGGGAGCTTGCCCTGCGCTGGGAGGCCGGCCTTCGGCTGCAGGACGGCCCGGACGGCGGAATGGTCGCGGAGCTTTCTTTTCCCGAGGCCGGTTCTTTGCCAACCCTTTCCCGGGGCGCCCCTACGGTTGAGTCATGAAGTCGAAGGTCCTTCTCATCGGGCTCCTCTCCGTCGCTGGCCTCCTGGCCGCGGCCGGCATCACCGTCGCCGCCGGCGAGGTCGTCTCCCGGCCGATCGGGCTGAACGGCAGCCCGGATGACCTGGGGCGTTCGCTGGCTCCCGGATCGGACAGGACGCGGACCGTGGTCGTGCGCCGGACGGTTACCTCCGGCAGTGAGAGCCGCTCCGCTCAGGACGGCTCGTCCGGGGGGTCGGGTTCGACCGGACCGTCGTCGCCGGGCGGTGAAGGCGGTTCGGGCAGCGGCAGCCCGCAGGATTCGTCCGGCAACCCGGCGCCCTCCCGGCCTTCGGGCGGGGGGGACTCCGACGACGATCGGTCAGAGGACGAAGGCCACTCGGAAGAGTCGGACGAAGAAGAAGGTCACGACGACGACGACTGATCGTCGGCAGCCTCGCGCCGGGAGCTGAGCTCCCGGTCGAGCTCCCTGACGATCGCTTCGCCCAGGTCGGCCACCGGCCCGGCCACCCCGTCGTTCGGGGAGTCGTCTTCGGCGTCCCCTTCAGGGCCGGAAGCCTGGGCGCCGATGGCCAGCGCCGGCCAGCGTCCACCGCGCGCCACCCCGGCCGCCGTGGCGTCCGGGCCGGAGACCGCCCGGGCACCGAGCTCGGGCCGCTCGCCGGAAGCCCGGGCCGCCGCTGACCGGAGCTGCGGATGAAGGCCGGTGGCCACCACCGTTCCGTCGCGCTTCCACCAGACGGGATCGCCCTCGCGGCAGCTCTCGACGGCGAGGATCGCCGTATCCCGCGGGCTCATGCCCTTGCGCCGGCGCGCCCTCAGCCAGTGGCGCAGGCCGATCGCGTGGGCGTCGCCGCCGCCGGCGAAGACGACAGCGACGGCGAGGTTCTCCGGCGGGTCGGCATCGAGCCGGCCGGTCAGGTCGAGCACGGCCCCGCACGCGCTGGCATCGCTCTCGGGGCTCGCGGTGCCGCGGTCCAGCAGGGCGAGGATCATCCCGAGCAGGAAGAGCGTGGGCAGGAGCTGGGCGATGTCGAGCAGCAGGCCGCCGAAGCCGGCGAGCCGGATAGCGACGCAGACGCCGACCAGGGCGAGGGCCACGGCATTGGCGAGGATCAGCGAGCGCGTCACGGCCGCGCTGCGGGCCGGGCGGCGGTCGTCGATCGCTGCGGTGAGGACGAGGTAGACGCCGCCGGCCGGGGGGTCGGAGTGCGGTCGGGAGACCACGTTCTGGCTGGCCCGGGCCGGCGTCAGGCGACGCAGCGGGGCAAAGCGGGTCTCGTCGGCGAGCGACAGGACGAGCGCCCCGAAGGCCACGAGCAGCCCGGCGAGCGGGTTGCGGATGGCGATCACGCTGCCCAGGACCCCGGCCCCGGCGCAGATCGCCTGCGAGAGCCACCAGTAAGGGCGTACCCAGAAGGGCTGGATCGCCGCCTGGCGCCCCATTTCGTGAAGCGACGAGGCCAGTGCCTCGGCGGCCAGCCGCTCGGCCTCGCCGAACGCCGGACGGGGCTCCTCGGGAATCGGGCCGCTGGTCGCGATGGTCGCCACTGCGCGGGGAGACTAGTGTTCGACCCACGATGGACGCCACCGATCTCGCCTACGCAGGAGCGGCGCGCCAGGCGCAGATGGTGCGTGACGGCGAATGCACCGCGCGCGAGGTGGTGGCGGCGACGCTCGAGCGGATCGCCGAGGTGGACCCGCTCCTCAATGCCTACCGGGTGGTCTTCGCCGAAGAGGCCCTTGCCGAAGCCGACCGGGTCGACGCGCAGGGCGGGACGGCGGAGGAGAAGCCCCTCCTCGGCGTGCCGGTACCGGTCAAGGACGACACCGACGTGGCCGGCGAGCGGACGGCCTGGGGGAGCCTGGCTACCAGCCGGGCCCCGGCGCCGCAGGACGCCGACGTGACCGCCCGGCTGCGCGAGGCCGGCGCGGTGATCATCGGCAAGACCAACGTCCCCGAGCTGACTATCTGGCCGCTCTGCGAGACGCTGGCCTTCGGGTCCACCCGCAACCCGTGGAACCTCGACTTCACAACCGGCGGATCGAGCGGCGGCTCCGGCGCGGCCGCCGCCGCCGGACTGTGCGGGGTGGCCCACGGTTCCGACGGGGCCGGCTCGGTGCGTATTCCGGCCTCGTTCAACGGCCTCTTCGGCCTCAAACCCCAGCGCGACCGGATCTCGCTGGGCCCGAACCACTTCGACGGCTGGAACGGGCTCACCGTCTACGGTCCCCTGGCAAGGTCGGTGGCCGACGCGGCCCTCTTCATGGACGCCGCCGCCTCCGACGGCCCGCCCGGCGGCTTTGCGGCGGCGACGCAGGCCGATCCCGGCAAGCTGCGGATCGCGATCTCGGTCAAGCCGCCTCCCGGCGCGCTCACCCGGCTGGGAGACGAGCAGCTGGCCGCCGTCCACCGCACCGCCGACGTCCTGCGTGACCTCGGCCACGACGTCTTCGAGCGCGAGATCGAGTACCCGCAGGCGGCGTTCCTGACCACCGTCGCCCGCTACCTGCGCTCGATCAACGACGACGTCGGAACGCTCCCCCATCCCGAGCGCCTCGAGCGCCGAACCCGCAATATGGCACGGCTCGGGGGCCTGATCTCCGACGCGCGGCTGGCCCAGGCCCGCGCCGCCGAGCCGGCCATAGCGGCCCAGGTGAACACGATCTTCGAGGGAGCCGACGCCGTGCTGATGCCCGGGCCGGCCAACCGGCCGTTCGAGGTCGGCGAGCTGCATGGGCGCGGCGCGCTCTGGACCCTCAACGCCGCCGCCGGTCGCGTTCCCTGGTACGGGGTCTGGAACACGATCGGCCAGCCGGCGGCCTCGCTCCCGGCCGGCTTCGACTCATTCGGGCTGCCGCTCTCGGCCCAGCTGGGCGGGCGTCCCGGCGACGAGATCACCCTCCTGCAGCTCGGCTGGCAGGTCGAGCAGGCCAGCCAGTGGGTCGACCGCCGCCCGCCGCTAGACCTCGTCGCCGCGTGAGCGAGCCGGATAACGCGGCGCTCCTGGCCGTGGCCGACGAAGCGGCACGGGCCGCCGCCGCGGTCCTCCTGGAACACCGCGGCCGGGCCGGTGGCGAGGTCGGGACCAAGAGCACCCCCACCGACCCGGTAACCGAGGCCGACCTGGCCGGTGAGGAGGCGATCCGCGCGGTGATCCACCGGCACCGGCCCGAAGACACGGTGGTCGGCGAGGAGGGCGGAGAGGCGGCCGGCTCGACCGGGCTGCGCTGGCTGGTGGACCCGCTGGACGGGACGGTCAACTACATCTACGGCCACCCGCTGTGGTGCGTTTCGGTGGCCTGCGTGAACCACGCCGGGGTCGTCTACGACCCGGTAGCCGGCGAGTGCTTCACGGCGGCCGCCGGGGGCGCGCCGGAGCTCAACGGCGGGCCGGTGGCGCCGACGATGGTCGACGAGCTGGACCGCTGCCTGCTGGCCACCGGCTTTGGCTACGACCCCGAGGTGCGCCGTGCCCAGGCCGAAACGGTGGCCCGGCTGCTGCCGCTGGTCCGGGACATCCGCCGCGGCGGCAGCGCGGCCCTCGACCTGGCCTGGCTGGCCGCGGGTCGCTGCGACGCCTACTTCGAGAGGGGCGTGAAGGAGTGGGACGTGGCCGCCGGGCGGGTCATCTGCGAGGCGGCGGGGCTTGAGGTCCGCGAGCTCGAGCCGGCCGGCGGCCAGCCCTGGGGCATCATGGCCTGCGCGCCGGGGCTCGCCGACGAGCTCCAGGCTCTCCTGGCCTGAGCGCCTGCGGCGGTATCTTGGCGGCGATGGAGCACACCGCTACCGGCTGGTGGATCGAGGAGGCCGGCGGACCGCCGCCGGCGCAGGCTCCCCTGGAGGGTCCGGTCGACGCCGACGTGGTCGTGATCGGCGCCGGATACCTGGGAATGTGGACGGCCTGGCAGCTGCTGGAGCGCGACCCGGAGACCGAGGTAGTCATCGTTGAGTCCGGGCAGGCCGGCCACGGCCCGAGCGGCCGCAACGGGGGCTTCGTAAACGGCTACTGGGAGTACGTGCCGGAGCTGGCCTCCCGCTTCGGCCTCGACCCGGCGATCGAGCTGGCCCGGCAGGCCGACCGCTCGATACTCGAGATCGGCGAGTTCTGCCGCAGGGGCAAGGTCGACGCCTGGTACCACCAGGCTCCGCACCTGGAGATCTCAACCGCCCCCTACCAGGACGGCGCCTGGCGCGAGGCCCTGTGGGGGCTGAACCGGTTCGGTATCGACGACGAAGTGGTCGAGCTCGTTCCCGCGCAGGTCGACCAGCTCTGTTTCTCCCCGGTCTTTCGGGGCGGCGCCTGGAAGCGGATCGGGGCCACCGTCCAGCCGGCACGCCTGGCCTTCGGCCTGCGCTCGGCGCTCCTGGCCCGCGGGGTCCGGCTCTTTGAGCACAGCGAGGTGTGCGAGATCGACCAGGGCGAGCACTCGATCACCGTCCGGACCGGGCGCGGGCGAGTCCACGCCTCGCATGCGGTCCTCGCGGTCAACTGGCGAACGACCCGCTGGCCGGCCTTCTCGCGCGAGGTCAGCGTCGCCTCGAGCCACATCGTCCTCACTGAGCCGGTCCCCGACGTGATCGAGGAGATCGGCTGGACCGGCGGCGAGGCGATCACCGACTGCCAGAAGATGATCCATTACTTCCGGACCACCCGTGACGGCCGTATCGCCTTCGGCTGGGGCGGAGGCCGGATGGCCGCCGGCGGCCTCCACTCGCCCGACCTCGACGTCGACCTCGAGGTGGTCGAGCGCACGGCGGCCACGATGCGCCGCTTCTTCCCGGCCCTGGAGGGGCGCGAGATCACCCACGCCTGGGGCGGCCCGATCGATGTCGCCCCGCGGACGCTGCCGATCTACCGCAGCAGCGGGCGCCTGCACGCCGGCTGGGGCTTTACCGGCCACGGCGTGGGGCCCTCGCACCTCGGGGGAAAGATCCTCAGCGGCCTGGCCCTCGGGGCCAGGGACGAGTACACGAAGCTGGTGCTCGTCGAGCCGCCGGTCAAGACCTTCCCGCCGGAGCCGGCGCGAACGATCGGCGGCAACCTGATCCGCGGCGCCATGATCCGGCGCGAGGACGCCCAGGCCGCCGGGGAGCCGGTAGGCCCGGTCACCGGCCTGATCAGCCAGCTGCCGAAGCTGATCGGCCTCAACCTTCCGCGCTGAGGAAGGCGTCACGGCTTGCCCGGCCAGCGGTCTCTGCTGAAGCCGGGCCCGAAACGACGGGCCTTCGGCCGTGTTTGAGCCTACGATGACCCCGGCCCGCAGGAGAACCCGAATTGCGCTGGTTGCCGTGATCGCCGCGGCCGGCCTGGCCGTCGGGGCCATCCTCGTCTCCGCGGCCCAGGGAATGACGGTTTCCGAACCGGCCTTCCGCTGCAGCTCCGGCCGCGTGGTGGTGACCGCATCGGTCGATCCGGGCCGCGTGAAGGCCAGGCGCTGGGCGGTGCGCACCACCGTCTCCCAGGAAGGCCGGCGGATCTCCACGGTCGCCCGTGGGCTCCGGCGTCCGTCGGGGCGCCCGCCCGGCTCGGTTCGGCAGGTGCTTCCCTCCGGGTCGGCGGCACTGCTGCCCGGCTGCGCGCTGGCTCGCGGCCAGAGCCTCGCAGTGACGGTTCACGCGCTGTCGCGCAACGGGCGCACCATCCGGGAGAGCGCCACGGGGGAGCGGGGGCCGGAGGAGGACGCGCCCGCGGCGCCACCCCTGCCGGAGGGCGTGGGGCCGGAGGCCGGCACGGGCGAGACGGGCTCGGCAGGCCCCGGGTCACCGCCGGGGGACGAGACCCCCGCGGGGTCACCTGCGCCTGCGGCCCGGGCGACGCGCAGCGTCACGCTCGGTGCGGTGCCGGCCCCGGTGACCGAGGCTTCGGGGCTGGCCGCGAGCCGGTCGAACCCCGGCACCGTCTGGACCCACAACGACAGCGGCGGCGCGGCGAGCCTCTACGCGCTCGACTCAACCGGCTCGATCCGCGCGACGCTCAGCCTGACCGGCGCCACCAACCGGGACTGGGAAGACATGGCGCGCGGCCCGGGGCCGGCCGGTGCGCCCGACTGGCTCTACGCCGGCGACATAGGCGATAACGGCGCCAGCCGCACCTCGATCCGGGTCTACCGCGTGGCCGAGCCCGATCTCTCGGGAGTGACCCCCGGCGGGTCGGTGGCCTCGGCTGCCGTAGGCTCGGTGAACCTCACCTACCTGGACGGCGCCCGCGATGCCGAGGCCCTGGTCGTCGATCCGCAGAGTGCCGACCTGTACGTCATCACCAAGCGCGAGGCCCGGTCGCGCGTCTACCGCGCCCGCGCGCCTTCCTTCGGCGGTGAAACGGTGACGCTCGAGTACCTCGGGGAGCTGGACAACACCTTCGTGACCGCGGCCGATGCCTGCCCCGACGGACGGACGGTCCTCGTTCGCAGCTATCTCGGGCTCGAGGCCTACGAGGGAAGCTCGGTCGCTTCGGCCCTGCGGTCGAGTCCGTCGCCCCGGCTGGTCGAGGCCGAGCCCCAGGGCGAGACGGTTGCCGCGGCGCCGGACTGCGAGGGGTACTACACCCTCAGTGAGGGCGTCCGTCAGCCGCTGATCCGCTACCTGCGTTGAGGGCAACGCCCTCGGGCTCCCGACGTCCCGGCCCGTGACCGTCAGGCCCCTCGGCGGCGGCCTTCGCCGGCAGGGCAGCCGGCGTCCGCGCCTTGGCGCCGAGCAGGCGCGAGTTCATGAGCCACTGGAGGATGCGCCGTGGCCAGTGGAATTCGAGCGAGAGGATTCCCAGGCCTACGGCGATCATTCCGATGCCCGGCCCCGGCAATGGGATCAGGACTACGCCGACCGGGATCAGGACCGAGCCGAGAGCGACCATGAAGGCGCGAAAGGCCGGGTGCCGGCCCCGGTGGGACTCGTGCTGGCCTTCCAGCCAGTCGTGCATTCGCTCCAGGTAATCGCGCATGGCCGTCGGACCGAGGCTACTGCGCGAGGGCCCGGTCCCAGGCCGGCGATGCGCCAGCTGGCCGGTGTTCAGTGCCCGGGGCGGGATTCGAACCCGCACGTCCGCGAGGACAGGGGTTTTTGAGACCCCCGCGTCTGCCGTTCCGCCACCCGGGCCGGGTGAGGATCGGGCGCCCGAGCGAAACTCAGGCGCCGGCCGGCAATCGGGCCTCCTCTTCGGGCCAGTGCTCGACCTCGACGTTCCACTTCTGGTTGAAGGCGTACATGGCGGCGACGATCAGGAGTATCTGGACCGGCACGAGCAGGGCGGTGAGCGTCCCGAGCACGCTTGAGTCGATCGCCGGCTGGGTGAAGCCGGGAGCGGTGCGGTCGGTCCAGGCGGGAACGGCGACCAGGGCGAAGACCCCCATCATCGTGGCGAGAGCCGCGATTACCGGGAGCAGGCCGCGGTTCCACTTCGCCACGTACCAGGCGCAGGCGAGGTAGAGCAGGATCCAGGCGATGCAGACCGCCTTCATGCCCATCAGCACGCCCCAGCCGCCGAAGGTGACGATGGCGATCAGGAGGGTGGAGGAGAGCAGGAGGATGATGACGATGGCGCGCATCGCCTGAGGTCCGGAGCCTTCCCGGTTGGGGTGCTCGATGACCGGCTCGCCGGCGTGTTCGACCCTGCTCATCGCTGCCGAAGATAACGGGAGCCCCGGCCGGGCGCCAGCGGCGCAGCGCCCGGCCCGGGCCACGGCGGCGGCTAGGCTCGCGGGCGAGCGGGCGTGGCGGAATTGGTAGACGCGTCGGCCTTAGGAGCCGGTGGCCTTGGCCGTGGGGGTTCGAGTCCCTCCGCCCGCATCGACCAGACCATTACGCCCCGGTCCGTTTAGCCGGTGTAGGTGACCTGGAAGCTCATGGTGATGTCGGTGGAAGTGTCGGCTCCCCGGAAGGTGCACTCCCAGTTGACCTTGTCGGGCCCCGTCGAGACGACCGACGGCTCGCACTGGAAGCCATCGGCGTTGACCGGCATCTCGGCGCCGCCGGCCGTGGCCTGGCGGGCGACCGTCTTGGCCTCGGCGCAGGTGGCCGAGTCGGCCTGGCTCGGGTCGACGTTGCTACCGGTGACCGTCACGGTGGTCTGGCCACCCTGGACGTTGTCGAGGCCCCCGACCGGGCAGTTGAGGTTGACGTCGCCGCCGCCGGTGGTGACCGTGTCGGTGACGGTGTCGGTGGTCTGGACGGTGTCGGTGACCGTCTCGGTCGTGCTGGCGGTGTCGCTGCCCTGCGAGCCGCAGCCGGCGAGGCCGGCCAGCGCGGCGACGAGCAGGACGGGCAGGAGGGCAGGGCGACTGGTGTTCATCGACTCTCCGATCGGGGTGGACGCTCGCGGGAAGTATCGACCCGTGGGACGACAGACCACCGCAGCCCGCCCGGCCCGGCGCGGGCCGGCGGGTTATCCTCGTCGGCCGCTGGGGGACTGGTGTAATGGCAACATAGGGGTCTCCAAAACCCTTGCTCGAGGTTCGATTCCTCGGTCCCCCGTAGAGCTCAGGCCGCGACGCCGAGCGGTACCGCACTCGACAGCCGCGCGAAGACCACGATCCTCTGGGCCGCGCTGTAGAGCGGGTGGCAGGCGGTGAGGACGATCCGCTCGCGCCCCCGGACGGCGGTCAGGACGCTGACCCGCGAGGGGGCGACGACCCGGGTCTTCTCCACCAGGTAGGTGAACCGCCCGTAGGCCATCGTCATCGTCACCCGGTCGCCGGGCCGGAGGCGGTCGATGTGCCGGAAGGGCTGCTGCCAGGTGGTCCGGTGGCCGGCGATTCCCACGGTGCCGCGCTGGCCCGGGAGCGAGGTCGGTTCGTAGTGACCGGGCCCTTCGCGCAGCTCGGCCTGCCCGGTCCCCTGGATCACGACGGTCCGCTCGCCGATGGCCGGGATCTCGATCCGCCCGACCGGCTCGCCGGTGCGGGTCCGGTCGGCGAAGGCCTGGGCGGCGAGCGCGATCCGGATCTCCGGGGTGCCCCGCTCGGGCAGCTGGCCGGAGATCGAAGCGCCGAAAGAGCGGTCGACCTCGTCGAGCCTCTGCGAGAGGCGTGACTGGTTATCGCGGCCCAGCAGCCAGGTGACCGGCTCGCGCCAGGTGACGGTCAGCACGACGTCCAGGAGCAGCAGGGCTCCCACCACGGCGAGGATCGTCCCGATCGTCCGGCGGCTCACGCGGCCGAGTCTAGGGTCGCCACCCGGCCCGGGGCGGCGGTACTATCGCCCCATGGGGAGGGCACTGAAGAGCTGCCTGCTGGCCGGGGCCGCGTTCCTGCTGCTCGGCGGCGTCGCGCAGGCCAGCCCGCGGCAGATGACCTTCACCTCGCAGGAGATCACCGTCGGCGGCTACGCGGTGGAGAAGGCGATCACGGCCGGAGTCGCGCGGCCGCCGGGGGACGGCTTCATCACCGCCATGGCGGCCGACGTCGTCGACCCGAAGACCGGCAGGGACGTGCCGATCAGCCGGATAATGCTTCACCACATCGTCTTCGCGGCTTACGGAAACGGCCCCGGTAACCGCCCCTTCTACGGCGATGGCGAGGAGCGCGCGGTGATGAAGCTCCCGCCCGGCTACGGCTACCGCGTCGAAGCGGCCGACAAGTGGGCGATCGTCTGGATGCTCATGAACCACCGGTCGCAGGCCGACTCGGTGAAGATCCGCTGGACACTCACCTGGGACGACGACCCGACGCTCAAGCCGGTGACCCCCATGGCCTTCGACGCCTCGCGCGGGCGCCAGGGCCTGGTCTACGACGTGCCCGGGGGAGGCCGGCCGGGAAGCAGCGATGTCCGCACCCACGTGCGCCAGGCGCCGTTCAACGGCCGGATCGTCGCCGGCCTGGGCCACGTTCACGGCGGCGCCTACGAGCTCACCCTCAGCCAGCCGGCCTGCGATGACCGCACGCTCTACCGCTCCCGACCGACCTGGGGCCTGGCCAGCCACCCGTTCTACAACGTCAAGCCGGTCCTCCACGAGCCGGGGCCGATCAACATGAGCCGGCTGGAGAGCGCCACCGGTATCCCGGTGCGGTTGGGAGAGGAGCTCAAGCTCTCCTCGGTCTACGACAATTCCCGGCTCCATACCCGCGCGATGGGTCTGATGCTCGTCTACCTGGCCCGCGACGAGGACGTTCCTTCCGGGTGCGCCTCGCTGCCGCCGGACGTGCGGAACATCGGCACCGAGACCCCGGGCCGCTCCAAGCCGCCGGTCTACCGGGTCCCGCTGACCGGGATAGGGCCCCGGGGGCTGGCCCGGACTATCTCCAGGCCGCCCGGCCCGCTGCTCCGCGGTTCCCTGGCCGCGTCGCTCAGCATCGGCGATGCCTTCTACACCCGCCCGAACGTCTCCATTCGCAGGGGCGGCACGGTGACCTGGAAGTTCACCGGCGAGCTCCAGCACGACGTAACGGTGGCCGATGGCCCGCGCGGCTTCAGCTCCGACTGGCAGAAGAAGGGAACGAGCTTCACCCGGCGCTTCGACGTGCCCGGCCGCTACAAGCTCTTCTGCTCGCTGCACCCGGTCCAGATGACCCAGGTCGTCACCGTCCGGCCCCGCTGAGGAGCCGGGTCGCGGGCCGCGCCGTTAGACTGCGCGGGGCTTGCGGGCGAAGTGTTGTGGTTGCACAGGAGCCTTCCAAGCTTCTAGGGCGGGTTCGATTCCCGTCGCCCGCTTGCGGGATTGAAGGGCCACGGGGAGTGGCGCAGTCTGGTAGCGCACCCGGCTGGGGGCCGGGCGGTCGCAGGTTCAAATCCTGTCTCCCCGATCGATCTCCAGCCGCCGGCTCAGGCGCCGGCGGCTGCGGCCGTCTCCCTCTCCCTTACGGCGTCCTCGTGCATGATCAGCAACGCACCCTCACCGGTGGCGTAAGCCTCCTCGCCGTGGTCGACCACGTCGAGGCCCAGGGCTTCCTGCTGCTCGGTGGCCCGCAGCGGCCATAGGGCGCCGATGACCTTGAGCAGGACGAAGGTGACGATGAACGCGTAGGCCGGGGTCACGACCACGGCGAGCAGCTGCCAGAGGAACTGCTCGGGGTTGCCGTAGAGCAGGCCGTCGGAGACGCCGTTCCACGCTTCCTGGGCGACCAGCCCGATCACGAGGATCCCCGTGAGGCCCGCTACGCCGTGGGCGGCAAGCACGTCGAGCGTCTCGTCGACGCGGGTGCGCGGCCGCCACACGATCACCGCGTAGCTGGGCAGCGCGGCCACCAGGCCGAGCCCCATCGCCCAGGCCGGGCTGATGAACCCGGCCGCCGGGGTGATGGCCACGCAGCCGACGATGATCGCCGTGGCGGCCCCGATCGCCGTGATCCGCCGGGTGCGGAGCAGGTCGAGGACGAACCAGGCGGCCAGGGTGCAGGCGGGGCACAGCAGCGTGTTGACGAAGGCCAGTACGCTCGCCTTCCCGGTGCCAAAGCCGCTGCCGCCGTTGAAGCCGAACCAGCCGAACCACAGCAGCCCCGCTCCGAGAAGCACGTACATCGCGTTGTGGGGGAGAAGGGCCTGGCGGCCGTAGTCGCGC
Organism: uncultured Solirubrobacterales bacterium; assembly: GCA_903830015.1. Lineage (GTDB taxonomy): Bacteria > Actinomycetota > Thermoleophilia > Solirubrobacterales > Solirubrobacteraceae > F1-60-MAGs163. The sequence continues at coordinate 12,527 of CAIKSH010000360.1, forward strand.
CGGGCGCCCACCACCAGTGCGGCGGCCAGCGCGGAGAAGCCGGAGGCCATCTCCACCGGGATGCCTCCCGCGAAGTCGAGCGTGCCCTTCGCCTGGAGCCAGCCCCCGCCGAAGGCCCAGTGGGCCAGGACGGCGTAGACCAGTACCGACCAGAGCGCGGCGAAGAGCAGGAAGGGCCCGAACCTCATCCGCTCGACGACGGCGCCGCAGACCAGCGCCGTGGTGATGATGCAGAACGTGGCCTGGAAGGCCATGAA
>CAIKSH010000361.1 GCA_903830015.1 uncultured Solirubrobacterales bacterium
CCGGCGACCAGGAAGAGGGCCACCCCCGCGGCGACCGGGATCGCGGTGTGAAGGAGCGGGTAGGGCTGCTCTCCGCCCTCGGGGAAGCCGAGGGCCAGCCCGAGGACCATGAGCCCGGCACCGCCGGCCATCAGGGCTGCCGGCCTGGAGCGATTCGCCAGGAAGAGCGAGCCGGCGGCCAGGACCATGAACAGCCCGGCTACCGGGCTGGTGGCCGCGCAGGCCACCGCGCCGATCACCGCCAGGGGGAATCGCCGGCGGTCCCAGGCCAGGAGCGCCGCCAGCCCGATGGCCACGCCCAGGCTGAAGGTGATGCGGCCGATCATCAGGTCGCCGATCGCCGCCAGGGCGAACCAGATGGTCGCCACCCGGATCGCCGGCTCGCTGAAGCGTCCCCGCAGGAGGAGGCTGAAGCAGGCGACCGAGGCGGTAACCGCCAGCGCGCCTACGACCCTTGGCCCGAGCAGCGCCCCGATCGGCGGGAAGACGAGGCTGTACCCGAGGAGGTTGTGGCCGCCGTACCAGGAGGCGTCGTAGATCGCGTAGCCCTCGCTGCCGAAGAGGGCCGAGCGGTAGACCTGGGCGGCGAGGTCCGGGGTCGGCGGGGCCACCGCCAGCCACAGCAGCGCGAGTACGGCGGCGATCAGCAGCGCCGGAAGCGCAGCCCGGTCGCGGTCGAGCAGGCCCCTCACGCCCTCACCATACCCGGCGCCCGCGGGCTTTCCTGCGTTCTTTCCGGTGCCTTATCCGGTGCAGCGCGGCCCGGTGGCGCCTATCCGGCCCGGGCTCAACGAGATGGCCAGCCGCGCGCTGCCGGCACGCCGGAATGTCACTTCGGTCCAGCCGCCGGGCGCCCGCGCCACGCAGGCGCCGGCCGAGGCCGGGCCCTCGACCCGCCAGTACGGGCTGAACCGGGCCCGCACCACCGACCGGCCCGGCCGGGCGGCGCTCAGGCCGATCTCGTAGGGGCCGATCCCGGTTACGGCCACAGGCGGCGAGGCCAGCGGTGTCGGGTCCAGCACGCGGTAGAGCCGCCAGTCGTCGCTGCGCCACTCTTCGCGCACGCCCGGCACCCGGCCGGCCCGCAGCAGGTCGGCCTCCTGCCGGCCGGCCGGGTCGAGCGGCACGTCGGGCAGCGCCACCCAGGAGACGGCGTTGGCCCCCAGCCAGGCCCGGTAGCGCGGGCCGGTCAGGCCCGGGCGGTAGAAGAGCCCGTTGTTGGCGATGTCGGCCTGGCGCTCCCAGCCGCGGGCCAGCGGCCAGCGCGGCGGCAGGTGGAGCGTCTCCCAGTGGCCGGCGGTGAACGGCACCTCGATCCGGGCCGGCCGGCCGCCGGTGCGGGCCTGCAGCTCGCGCTCGAGCGGGGCGAAGTAGGAGGCGTCCACGGCCGGGTCGCCCTGCTCGCGCGCCACGTAGCGGACCGGCCCCAGCCACTGCCAGTAGAGGAGAGGCAGGGCGGCGAGGCCGAGCACCAGCCGCCGCTGCTCCCACAGGGCGCCGGCGGCGAGCGGGCCCCCGAATAGGGCCCCGAGCCGCACGAGGTTGCCGCCGAGCGGGGTGTCGACGAGCAGGGTGGAGAGCAGGACGGCGACGTAGAGCAGCGCTCCGATGCGGATCTCGCGCTCGTCGCCGGGGACGGCGGCGGCCAGGAAGGCCCCGATGGCCAGCGAGACCAGTAGCGACGAGGTGCTGAAGGGCTGGTAGCCGGTGGCCGGGAAGGCGACGGCGATGGCCAGGGCCGGCACGGCCACGCCGGCGGCGATCCACAGCGGCGCCCGGCGCGTGCGGTCGGCCAGCCACCAGGCCGCGGTGGCCAGGAGCAGGAAGGCACCGGCCACCGGGCTGGCCAGCAGGGTGGCCGCGCCGAGCAGCGCGGCCCAGGGCCCGCGCCCG
>CAIKSH010000362.1 GCA_903830015.1 uncultured Solirubrobacterales bacterium
CTGCGTGGAGGACGACCTCCACGGCGGGGTCGGCCAGGGCCCGGGCCAGGGGCTCGACCGGACCGTCTCCCTCGATCGGGTCGATCAGCTCCACGCGGTCGGCGCCTCCGTAGCCGTCGCGAACGGCAACCTGAACGAGGCAGAGCTCGGTCAGGTAGCGGCCCTCCCCGACGAACTCCGTGTCGATGGCGAGCTGCCCGTCGGCCTGTGCCTGCTCGGCAACCTCGGCGATTGTCTCGGCGTCGGCCACCGGCCCTACTCGCCGGGCCAGCGGCCGGTGCGGTCGAAGTGCTCGCGGGCCGCCTCCTCGCGGTCGCGGGCCCGGTCCCCGCGGACCCCGAGCCGGAAGAGGAAATTCAGCAGGTAGACCGAGAAACCGGCGCTCATGAGCAGGGCGCCGGCCTCCCAGGCCACGTCGCGGCCGTCGAGGAGCCCGAGCAGGAGCCCGGAGAGGATGATCAGGCCGGGCAGGACGTAGCGGACGAAGAACATCCCACGCGAGGTGCGGCGGCCGGCGCCCCTTTCGCCATCCGGTGTGGTTTCGGGACCTTCCATCGCCTCGCATGAAGCTATCAGCGCTACTCTCCGCCAGCCGATGGCCGAACCGGACGACGAGAAGCGCGAGCCGGCCGAGCCGAAGCCCTGCATGCCGTGCAGCGGCTCCGGGAAGGTCACCTCGAACGCGGGCGGTGACCCGCACGAGGTCGACTGCCCGTGGTGCGAGGGCGGCGGTCTCACGATTCCCGATCACGACGCCCAGGCCGCCCGGCGCGACTGAGCCCACGGTCAGTCGGCGACCTTCACCTCGCCAACGCGCCGTTCACCGAGGGCCAGCGTCACCCCGAAGCTTCCCTGGCTCCCCGCCACGAAGTCCAGGATGCCGGTGGTTCCGGGGCCGACCGGGGCGCGGAGTCCGAGCGCGTCGATCAGGACCACGTCGGGCCGCTCGCTCCTGATCTTGAGGACAACGCGTTCGCCGAGCCGGACGCGCACGGGGCGGTCAGACGGAAGCGTCGCGGTTACCGGCGTCGTAGCCGGGCGATCTGTAGCCGAGGGCTTTTCGGCCGGCGCAGGCCGGGTCGCCGGGGGAGCAGCCGTGGTCGTCGAGGTTCCTCCACCCGTGGGACGGCGCGAGATGTCGCGGGTGGCCGAAAGAACGCTGAGAATGAGGAGGAGCAGCACGAGGAGCAGGAGGAGTCGGCGCCCGGGCATCGACCGATTGTGGCGTATCAGGGGGAGAAGCCTGCCCGGCTGGCCGCTAGGGGATGAATCGTGGCTTCGCCGCCGGCCGTCTGCCTTCTCATTGTCCTGCTCGCGTGGGCCGCAGCATCGGACCTGCGCACGCGGACGATTCCCAATGCCTGCACAGTTGGCGGGGCCGTGGTGCTCGGAGCGCTCTCGCTGGCCGGGGGTGCCGGCCCGGTCGCGCTCGCGGGCGCCCTGGCCATGGCCTGCGTCCCGATGGCGGTGGCCAGCCTGCTGCGACCCGGAGCGCTGGGTGGCGGCGACGTGAAGCTGGCCGCCCTGCCGGCGCTCGCGCTCGGGCCGGCGGGACTGGTGGCCCTCCTGCTGGCCTTCGCCTCGGCGGTCGCCTGGACCGTGGCCGGCAACCCGCGCCGGCCGGTCGCCGCGATCCGCGGTGCCGTCGTGCCGCTGGCTCCGTTCGTGGCCTTCGGCTCGGCCGTGGCGGCGGCGCTGGTCGGATAGGCCCGCCGGACGGCGCCTGCC
>CAIKSH010000363.1 GCA_903830015.1 uncultured Solirubrobacterales bacterium
CAATGGAGAAGTTCGTAATCGACGGCGGAGTACCGCTGAGCGGCACCGTCGTGCCGGCCGGCAACAAGAACGGCGCCCTGCCGATAATTGCCGCTGCCCTTCTCACCAGCGAAGAGGTGCTCATCGCCAACGTTCCGCGGATCAGCGACGTCGAGTCGCTGGTCGAGCTCCTGGCGGGCCTCGGGGTCGACGTGGAATGGCGGGGAGCCAACGAGCTGGCGCTGTGCGCCGCCGGCGCATCTCCGGAGGCCGAGCTCGACCGCGCCCAGGCATCGCGCATCCGGGCCTCCTTCCTCCTGGCTGGGCCCCTCCTGGCCCGGTTCGGTCGCGCGGTGATGCCGCCGCCGGGGGGAGACGTCATCGGCCGCCGGCGCCTGGATCCCCACCTCGACGCCTTCACCGCCCTGGGGGCGACGGTCAGGCAGGACCGCGACATCGTGATCGAGGCACCCTCCGGGCTCAGCGCCGCGCGGGTTTTCATGGACGAGCCGTCGGTCATGGCGACCGAGAACGCCCTCATGGCCGCGGCGCTCACCCCGGGCGAGACGGTGATCGGGAATGCAGCCTGCGAGCCGCACGTCCAGGACCTCTGCCGGATGCTCGTCGCCATGGGCGCCGAGATCTCGGGAATCGGATCGAACGTCCTCACCGTCAGCGGGAGCGGCGAGCTGGGGGGCTGCACCCACCGGGTGGCTCCCGACCACATCGAGATCGGTTCCTTCATGGCCCTGGCCGGGGTCACCGGAGGCGAGATGCGGATCGTGGACACCGAGCCCGAGGACCTCTCCATGATCCGGATCGTCTTCGGGAAGCTCGGGCTGGCCAGCGAGCTCGACGGAGCCGACGTCGTGGTGCCCGGCGGCCAGAAGCTGGTCGCCTCCCGCGACCTGGGCGAGTACAAGGCCAAGGTGCAGGACGGTCCGTGGCCCGCCTTCCCGGCCGACCTGACCTCGATAGCCGTAGCCCTGGCCACCCAGTCGGAGGGCTCGGTGCTGATCCACGAGTGGATGTTCGAGAACCGCCTGATCTTCACCGACAAGCTGGTGCTGATGGGCGCCGACATCACCCTCTGCGACCCGCACAGGGCGATCGTCAGTGGGCCGAGCCGCCTGCGTGGCGACCGGCTCGAGTCGCCCGACATACGCGCCGGCATGGCGATGCTGATCGCTGCCCTCTGCGCCGAGGGCCGGAGCGAGATCGGCAACATCGGCCAGATCGACCGTGGCTACGAGCGGATCGACGAGCGCCTTCGCGACCTCGGTGCGCGCGTGGAGCGCGCCCCGGTCGACGTGCAGCCGGCAGTCTCGTGAACCTCCGCCTCCCCAGCGGCACCCGGGACGTTCTTCCCGAGGAGATGGCCGAGCGGCGCCGGATCGAGCGGGCGCTGCTCGACACCTTTGCCGCGGCCGGCTACGGCGAGGTCTCCACCCCGGAGCTCGAGTATCCGGAGACGATGGAGCTCGGGCGGCTCACCGCGCCGTACCGCGTGACCAGCGACTCCGGAGAGGAGCTTGCGCTGCGGGCCGACATGACCGGCCCGATCGCGCGGCTGGCGGCCACCCGGTATGCCGATGTCGCGCCGCCGCTGCGCTTCTCCTACTCGGCCGTGGTGCACCGCTCGGTCAGCCCGGGGAAGGGCGAGGCGCGCGAGCTGCTGCAGGCCGGCATCGAGCTCCTCGGGGTCCCCAGCCCTGAAGGCACCGCCGAGGCGATCACCGTCCTGAGCCACGCGCTGGAGGCCGCCGGACTGGCCGGCTTCAGCATCGGGGTGGGGGATATCGCCCTGTACCCGTCGCTGCTCGACGACCTGGGGGTCGCCGCCGAGGAGCAGGCCTTTCTCCTCGATGCGCTGGAAGGGCGCGACTTCGTGGCCATCGCCGAGCGCGCCGGGTCGCTCGGCCTAGACGCCGAATCGGCGAGCCTGCTCGGCGACGTGCCGGCCATGCGCGGCGATGCCTCCCTCCTGGAGGCCGACGGCGTGCTCGGCGAGCGGCTTGCCGGCCTGCGCTCGGTGGTCGGCGCGCTCGACTCAAGGGTCGCGGACCGGGTGATCATCGACCTTGGCCGCTTCCCGCGGATGGGCTATTACACCGGCGCGGTCTTCGAGGTCTACGACCCGGCCCTCGGCGAGCCGATCGGCAGCGGTGGCCGCTACGACGAGCTGCTGACCCGGTTCGGGCGGCCGCTCGAGGCTGTCGGGTTCGCCGTCGACGTCGACCGGCTCCACGCCGCCATCGCCGGCGAAGAGCTTGGGGAGACCGGACGGTGAACCGCTTTGGGCTGACCATCGCAGTTCCGCGTGGCGCGCTGCTGGAACCGAGCCTGGACCTCCTGGACCGGGTCGGGATCGAGACCGCGCAGGTGCGCGGCAACGACCGGCGCCTGCTCTTCGAGGACATCGGAGTGGTGACGATGCGCCCGTCGGATGTGCCGACCTACGTCGAGGCCGGAGCCGCCGACGTCGGCATCACGGGGAAGGACGTCCTGCAGGAGTCGCCCGACCGCCAGCTCTTCGAACTCCTCGACCTCGGGTTCGGTGAGTGCCGGATGGTGGTGGCCGGCGTCGAGGGCGAGGACCGCGGCGCCGAAGCGCTCCGGCGCCTGGGCGTAGTCCGGGTGGCCACCAAGTACCCGCGGATCGCCGCCGAGCACTTTGCCGGCAGCGGTCGCCAGGCGGAGATCGTGAAGGTCGCCGGCTCGGTGGAGCTTGCTCCGCTCACCGGGCTGGCCGACGCGATCGTCGACCTCACCGCGACCGGGCGCACGCTGGAGGAGAACGGGCTCGTCGTCCGCGAGGAGATATTCACGGCCACCGCCCGCCTGATCGCCAACCGGGTGAGCCTGCGCGTCAAGTCTGCCGAGGTCGATGGGCTGGTCGAAGCGGTCCGGACCGCCGCCGGCTGATGGCCGGGCCGCTCGTCGCGATCGTCGACTACGGCTCGGGCAACCGCCGCTCGGTCCAGACCGCGCTCGAGCACGTCGGCGCCGAGGCCCGCGTCACCGGCGATCCCGGAGAGATTGCCTCGGCCGCCGGCGTCGTCATTCCCGGGGTCGGCGCCTTCCCCGCGGCGATGGAGGCGCTGGAGGTCCGAGGGCTGACGGAACCGCTGCGCCTGCTCGCCGACCAGGGGCGCCCGCTCCTGGGCGCCTGCCTGGGCATGCAACTCCTCTTCGAGCGCTCCAGCGAGCAGGGGGGAGCCGAGGGGCTCGGCCTGCTGGAGGGAACGGTCGAGCGGCTGGACTGCGGCCCGCTGAAGCTCCCGCACATCGGCTGGGGAGAGGTCGCCTGGGCGCAGCCGTCGCCCCTGACCCGCGGCCTTCCCGACCCTGCCTTCTTCTACCACGTCCATTCCTACGCGCCGGTGGTGGCCAGCGAGGACGAGGTTCTCGGCTGGAGCGACTACGGCGGGCGGTTCGTGAGCGTGGCGGGCCGGGGTAACGTCTTCGGCGTGCAGTTCCACCCCGAGAAGTCCTCGCGAAACGGCCTGGCCATGCTGGCCAACTTCGTAGCCCTCTGTTCGGGGGGCGACGGGTGATCCTCTATCCGGCCGTCGACATCCTCGACGGCCGTGCCGTACGCCTGCGCCAGGGCGATTTCGACGAGGCAACGGTCTACGACAGCTCCCCGCTCGATGCCGCCCGCTCCTGGGTGGATCAGGGAGCGGCCTTCCTGCACGTCGTCGACCTCGACGGGGCCCGCTCGGGTGCGCCGGCCAACCTCGCGGATGTCCGACAGATCACCAACGAGCTGAACGTCCCGGTCCAGGTGGGTGGCGGGCTGCGCTCGGTTGACGCGGTGCGCGAGGCGCTGGACAGCGGCGTGGAGCGCGTTGTCCTGGGAACGGCCGCCCTGCGCGACCAGGAGTTCCTGGATGACTGCCTGGGGATCTGTCGCGACCGGATGATCGTCAGCATCGACGTATCCGGAGGCCGGGTCGCCGTGGAGGGCTGGCAGCAGGTGACCGGCGGGGAGCCTGAAGCGGTTATCGAGTCGCTGATGGCCCGCGGCGTGCGTTCGTTTGTCTACTCCAACGTCGACCGCGACGGCATGCTTGAGGGCCCCGACCTCGACGAGGTGCGCCGGATCGCGGGCGTCATCCGCGGGCGCTTCCTCTACGCAGGGGGGATCGGGCGCATAGAGGATCTCGAGGCGCTGGCCGCGCTGCGCCAGGTGAACCTCGGCGGCGTGATCGTCGGAAAGGCCCTCTACGAGGGGCGGTTCACCGTCCGCGAGGGCCAGGCGGCCCTGGCCGGATGAGCTCCGCAGACGGCGACGGCCAGGGGACCCGGCGGGTGATCGCCTGCCTGGATATCGACGCCGGCCGTGTCGTGAAGGGGACCAACTTCGTGGACATCCGCGACGCCGGCGATCCGGTGGAGCTGGCCGGTCGCTACGACGCCGAGGGCGCCGACGAGCTCGTCTTCCTGGACATAACGGCGACCCACGAGCAGCGCGGGACGGTGGCCGAGCTGGCCCGCCGGACGGCCGACGACGTCTTCATCCCGTTCACCATCGGCGGCGGTATCCGCAGCGTCGATGACGCCCAGGCCGTCCTGGATGCCGGCGCCGACACGGTGAGCGTCAACTCGGCAGCCATCGCCCGGCCGGAGCTGGTCGACGAGATGGCCGAGCGCTTTGGTTCTCAGTGCGTCGTCGTGGCAATCGACGCCCGCGGCCGTGAGGACGGCGGCTGGGAGGTCTACACCGCCGGGGGGCGCAAGCCGGAGGGGATGGACTCCCTCGCCTGGGCGCAGGAGGCCGCCGACCGCGGGGCCGGGGAGATCCTCCTGACCAGCATGGACAGCGACGGCACCGCCGAGGGTTACGACCTCGCGCTGACCGGCGCGGTCTGCGAATCGGTGCCGGTGCCGGTAATCGCCTCGGGAGGCGCCGGCGAGCTCGACCACCTCGTCGACGTCCTGCGGGTGGGCGCTGACGCCGTCCTTTGTGCCTCGATCTTCCACTACGGCCGATTCACCGTCGCCGAGGTCAAGGAGCACCTGATGGCCGCCGGGATAGCGGTTCGGCCCCCTGGCGCCTGAGCGCTCAGCGGCCCTTCGAGCGGACCGAGTAGGTCCACATGCTGGTCTGGTCGTTCAGGTAGAGCGTCTTGCCGTCGGTGATCGCGGGGTTAAACTCGCCTCGGTCGGTGGCCCAGACCTTCGTGCCCCGGGCCGCGCTGACCGCTTCGGTGCGGCCCTCGAGGGTCGAGTAGAAGAGCAGGTCGCCGAGCAGGTCGACGCCGCCCGAGATCCGTCCGCCGGCCTCCCGGCTCCAGCGCGTGCGCCCCGACCGGGCATCGAGCGCGTAGACGGTCCCGTCGTAGGAGCCGAAGTAGACGGTGGGGCCGACGCCCTCCGGGTCGGCGACGGCGGCCGACGAATAGACGTAGGCGCCGGTCGACTTGCGCCAGGCCAGGCTGCCGTCCTTGGTCGAGAACGAGTACATGCTGCCGTTGGTGTTGCCGATGTAGACCCGGCCGAAGGCCACCGACGCCGTGGCGTAGAACTGTCCGTCGCCGATGCCCAGCGTTCCGCCGCTGCCCGACGTCCAGAGCGTCTTGCCGTCGCGGGCGCGCAGGGAGTGAACCTTGCCGGCGTAGTCCCCGAAGAAGAGAGCGCCCTTGGAGTAGGCCAGGCCGCCCTTGACCGCTCCCCCGAAGCGCTTGGACCAGCGGAGCTTGCCGTCGCGGGCCCGAAGCGCGTAGACGGTTCCATTCTCGCTGCCGATGTAGACCGTCCCGTCCACCTCGACCGGGGAGGTTTCGGTGCGGCTGGGCAGGTTGCGCGACCAGGCAATCCTGCGAGTCGCAGTGTCGAGCGCCAGGACCCGGCCGTTCTTGGAGCCCTTGCGCACGAGGATCGTGCAGAAGACCTTCCCGTCGCGAACGGCCGGGGCCGAGGCAGCCAGCTTGCCCAGGAGCTTCTTCCAGACCACCTTTCCGTCGGAGCGACGGATGATGTAGAGGGCGGCGTTGTTCTTGAGCAGGTAGAGGAAGCGGTCGTCGGCGACCGGCGTGAACTCGAGCAGGACGCTTCCTCGAACCGCCCAGCGGGGCTTGAACGGGGGCCGCAGGTTCCGCTCGAGCGGGTAGTAGTGGGTGCGGGCCGCGTCGTAGCCGTAGAACGGCCACGAGAAGCGGGTGGCCGGCTTGGCCTTGGGGGCGGCCGTCGTCTCGAACCCGACCTGCGAGTTGCTCACGTCGGGCGGCGTCCGGGCGCTGAGCGCCCAGACCAGTGCCGCGGCGGCGACGACGATGGCTCCCGCCAGGACACCAACGAGGATGCGCGCCGTCCGGGTTCGCGGGATCATGGGGGTATGGAAGCAGCCGACGTGGTCGTCAGCCTGCGCGAGGTCGCCGGGGGGCCCGAGCTCCTCGAGCTCGCCGACGCCCACGGCGGCATCTGGCTCGTCGGCGGCGCGGTCCGCGATCTCCTGCTCGGGCGATCCCCCGGGGAGCTCGACGTGGTCGTCGAGGGAGACGTGGGGGAGGTCGCCGGCCGCCTGGGTGAGCCGGTGCTCCACGAGCGCTTCGGCACGGCCACCGTCCAGGGCGACGGCTTTGCGATCGACCTCGCCGCCCCGCGCACTGAGAGCTACCCGGCTCCGGGCGCCCTGCCCGAGGTAGCTCCGGCGACCCTGGCCGAGGACATCGAGCGCCGCGACTTCACAATCAACGCGATCGCCGTGCGCCTGCCGGATGGCGAGGTGCTCGCCGAGCCCCGGGCCCTCGCCGACCTTCAGTCGGGAACCCTGCGGGTCCTGCATCCCGGCTCGTTCGAGGACGATCCGACGCGGGTATGGAGGATGGCCCGCTACGCCGGTCGGCTGGGCTTCCGGCCCGACGAGGAGACCGCCGCGCTGGCGGCACAGGCCGGCCCGGGCCAGACCAGTGGCGAGCGGATCGGCAACGAGCTGCGGCTGATCCTCGCCGAGGACGACCCTTCTGCCGCCCTGGAGGCCCTGGCCGAGTACTGCCCGCAGGCCCTGCCGGCCGGCTTCAGCTGCCGTCCGGAGCGCCTGGCGCCGGCCCTCGAGCTGCTCCCGGCCGACGGTCGCCGGGACCTGCTCGTCCTGGCCGCCTGCGTGGCCGCCATGGATACCGCGACCCTCCAGCGCTGGCTCGACGACCTGGCCTTCCCGGCCGCCGACCGCGACCTGGTCGTCGCCTCCTCGCGCTGGGTCACCGGCGAGCCGCTCCGCGCGGCGCAGGGACGGGCGGCGGTGCTGCGCGCCGCCCGGGGCGCCCCGGTGGAGGCAGTCGCCCTGGCCGGGGGCGATAACGCCGCGCTCTGGCTCGAAGAGCTGCGCCACCTGGAGCTCGAGATCGGTGGCGACGACCTGATCGCCGCGGGGCTCGAGCCGGGGCCGCAGGTCGGGGCGGCCCTGGAGCGTGCGCTGGAGGCCAAGGCGGAAGGGCGGTGCTCTGGCCGGGAAGAGGAGCTCGCGGCGGCGCTCGAGGGTGCCGGCGGCACGGGAGCGTGACGGCGGTGGCGGCCCAGGTGACAGAGGCCGGCGACGACACCGGGCTCGGGGTGACCGTGGAGGGGGGCGCCTGCTGGTTTACCGCCATCCCGGCCGGCGACTTCACCGACCCGACGCCCTCCCAGCTCGAGGGCCTGGCCGCCGGGCTGGGGCTGGCCGGGCGCACGTTCTCCCGGTCAACCCAGGTACACGCCACCGACGTACGGGTGGTCCTGTCGCCGGCCGAGGCGGTCCCGGGCGAAGAGCACGACGGCCAGGTGACCACCTCCCGCGAGGTGGTCTGTGCCGTGCGAATCGCCGACTGCCTTCCTGTTGCGCTCTTCTCGCCGTCGGCGGCCGGAGTGATTCACGCCGGGTGGCGCGGCCTGGCCGCCGGGGTGCTGGCCGAAGGGGTCGGCGCCATGGAGCGTGCCGGCGGCGGCCCGGTGAGCGCGGTAATCGGGCCTGGGGCCCACGCCTGCTGTTACGAAGCCGGCGACGAGGTCCATCGCGCCTTCGCCGGCCTGGGAGGGCAGGCGCGCTCGGGCACCAGCGCCGACCTGCCGTGGGTCGCGGGTGAGCAGCTGCGGCGGCTCGGGGTCGGCGTGGTGGCGCAGGTGGGAGGCTGCACGATCTGTACGCCCGGCCCGCTCTGGCACTCTCACCGCCGCGACGGCCCGAACGCGGGAAGATCCCTGGCCCTGGCATGGCGGAGCTGATCGAACAGATAGAGCCCGAGCGGGTGCGCGCGGCGATGGAGGAGGTTCGCGGCGAGATCGCCGAGGCATGCCTGCGCTCGAGACGCGACCCGTCGCAGGTCGAGGTGGTCACCGCCTCGAAGTACGTCGCCCC
>CAIKSH010000364.1 GCA_903830015.1 uncultured Solirubrobacterales bacterium
GGTCATCGTGTTGAAGCTCCGGGCCAGGGTCCTCTGCTCGGTGCTTCCCTCGACCTTTGCCCGCACGTCGAGGTTGCCCGAGGCGACGCTTCGCGCAGCCCCGTCGAGTCTGACGATCGGGCCCGAGATGAGCCGGGCGATGAGGACGCCGGCGACCAGGCCCAGACCGATCACCAGCGCACCGATCAGGGCCAGGCCGAGCCAGGAGCGCCTGATCGCCTCGTTTACCTCGTTGACGCCCTGCGTGACGCGCACGGCGCCGGACGGCCGGGCCCCGGCGTAGACCGGCACGGCGGTGGCGAGGATCGACTCGCCGAGGTCCTGCGACCGGCGCGTCTCCTGGGCCGGGTCTCCCTTGAGGGCCTGGGCGATCTCGGGGCGGGTTCCGTAGACCGAGCCCGGCTCGGCGAAGCCCGACGAGTCGGCGACCACCCGGCCGCGGCGGTCGACGATCAGGACGCGGCCCCCGACGGCAACCGAGGCGCCCTCGGCGAGCCGCTCTAGCTGCGCCGTCCGCGGCGGGCGCAGCAGCGTGGCCGCGCGGGCAGCGACGCTCTCGGCCTGCGTGCGCGCCTCGAGCCGGATCTCGGCGTCCACCCGGTCGCGGAGGCTGATCCCGAGCGGCACCAGGAGCGCCACCACCGAGAGCACCAGCACGTAGGCCAGCGCGAGCAGGATCCCGCCGCGGAGGCTCACGGCTAGGCGTTGGGGTCGGCCAGGCGGAAGCCCACGCCGCGGACCGTCTCGATCCAGCGCGGGTCGGCGGCATCGTCGTCGAGCTTCTTGCGCAGCCAGCCGACGTGGACGTCGAGGGTCTTGGTCGAGCCAAACCAGTTCTCGTCCCAGACCCGGCTCATCAGCTCGTCGCGGGTGACTACGTCACCGGAGGCATAGGCCAGCTCGGCGAGAAGGTCGAACTCCTTGCGGCTCAGGTCGAGCTCCTCGCCGTCGAGCAGCACCTTCCGGGAGGCCGGCTCGATCCGCAGCCCGCGCACCTCGAGAGGCTCGCGGTCCTCCGCCGCCTCTTCCTCCTCGCCGGCGGGCGCTCGCCGCAGCACCGCCCGGATTCGCGCAATCACCTCGGCGCTCGAGAAGGGCTTGACCACGTAATCGTCGGCCCCAATCTCCAGCCCCACGATCCGGTCTGTCTCGGTGCCCCGCGCGGTGAGCATGATGATCGGCACCTCGCTCTCGCGGCGGACCTCGCGGGCCACGTCACGGCCGTCGCCGTCGGGCAGGTTCAGGTCGAGGAGGATCAGGTCGGGGCGCTGGCGCGTGAATTCGTCGAGCGCCTCGGAGACCGTCGGCGCGACCACCGGGTCGAAGCCCTCGCGGGCCAGGAGGCGCGAGAAGGGCTCGGAGATCGAGAACTCGTCCTCGACCACGAGTATCCGGGGGCCGGCCACCGGGTGAGCGTAACCGGCACCCGGACGCGCCCCGGAAGCTTTGCCAACTCTTTCCCCTGCATTCAGGGGCGGTTTGCCGCGCCGGCGTCAACCTGCAGCCATGAATTTCAACCGAAACGCAGTTGCAGCCGGCGGAACCGTCCTGGCCCTTGGGGTCCTCGGAGCCGTCGCATTCGCCTCCGGAAACTCCGGGGAAAACGGGGAGACGGCCTCTACGCAGGCCGCACCGCCCGTCCGCACCGTCGTCGAGCGCCGCACGGTGAAGGTCGTGAAGAAGGCCAAGGCGAGCGACAAGGCGCCGGCGTCCAGCTCGAGCTCCGGCTCCGGCGGATCGGCAAGCGGCAGTTCGGCGCCCACCAGCTCTTATCAGGCTCCGGCCAGCTACCAGCAGCCGGCGTCGGCCCCAAAGAAGGTCGAGAGCGGCTCCAGCCCCTCTTATGGCGGCGAGCGCAAGTACGAAGACGACGACGATGACCGCGAGGAGTACGAGGGCCACGACGACGATGACGACCACGAAGAGGACGACGACTGATCGTCGCCCGATCCGTCACCCCTGACCGACACGAGAGAAACGAGCACCAATGAGCACCCCTGAGAAGAACCCAGCCCCCAAGCGCCCCCGGCGCCGCAACAGGACCATTCTGCCGGTGGCCGCGGCGACCGCCGTCGCCTTCCTCGGGGTAACCGGCTTCCTGGGAGCCCAGATGGCCGAAGGCAAGGACCCGCTGATCGGCGCGGGCAAACAGGCGACCGCCCAGGTTCAGCCAGCCACGGTGAAGAAGGTGGTCATCACGCGCAAGGTGATCGTCAAGCAGGAGGCTCCGTCGACGGCTGCGGGCGGAGCGGCAGCGACCGCCCCTTCTAACGGCTATTCGTCGGCCCCGGCCCAGCAGAGCGCCCCGGCGCAGCCGGCCCCAGCGCCCGCACCGGCCCCCGCGCCGGTCCAGAGCGGGAGCTCCTGAGTGTTGGCAGCCGCCACCACCGATGCCGACCGGATGCAGCCGGCCGACCGGGAGCTGCGCCTGATGGGAACGCGTGTCCGGATCCTCGTCGGACCGCCGGCCCGCGAGGGCGTCGACGCGCCCGAGACAGCGGCCGACCGGGTCGAGAAGTTCCTGCGCGAATATGAGGCCCGCCTCTCCCGCTTCCGCGCGGACTCGGAGCTAAGCCGCCTCAACGCCGACCCCCGCGAGGAGGTCCCTGCCTCCGAACTCCTGCGAAGCGCCGTGAAGGCTGCCATCGAGGCGGCCGAGCTCAGCGGCGGGCTGGTCGACCCCACCCTCCTGGAGGACCTCAGATCGGTCGGTTACGAGCAGCGCTGGACCGGCGACGAGCGGATCGACCTCGCCGAGGCGCTCGAGGGCGAGCGGCCCGAGCCCCACCCGGCCTCGCCGGCTCCGCAGCAGCGCTGGCGCGAGATCGAGGTCGACGACGAGGCCGGCGTCATCCGCCGGCCGGCCGGGCTCCAGATCGACAACGGCGGCTCGGGCAAGGGCCACGCCGCCGACCTGGCCTCCGAACTCCTCGAGGGCTTCGAGCACTGGGCTGTCGACTGCGGCGGTGACATCCGTATCGGCGGCGAGCTGGCCGCCGAGCGCGAGGTGGAGATCCTCGACGCCTTCACCGGCCAGCCGGGCGACTCGATAACCGTGCGCCGCGGTGCCGTCGCCACGAGCGGGCTGCGCTCACGGATCTGGCGCTCCGCCGACGGCTCTCCGGCCCACCACGTCCTCGACCCCTCCACCGGCGAGCCGGCCTTCACCGGCCTGGTCTCGGTCAGCGCGCTGGCCCCTACCGCCCTTGAGGCAGAGACGCTCGCCAAGACCGCGCTGCTGAGCGGACCGGCCGGAGCGCGCCGCATACTCGCCCGTCACGGCGGGATTACCGTCGACGAACAAGGAAACCCAGAAAGGATCGGCCGTCTCGACGCGCGTCCGGTCGTGAAGCTCAAGCTTCCAGGAGGCACCACGCGATGACCGGTCCCAACCCCCTCGAATATGGCTGGTGGCTGGCCTCCCGCTCCTCGGGCGTAGTCGCCTTCACCGCCGTCGCCATCTCGGTGATCATCGGGCTGATGATGGCCAACGGGCTGCCCAGGCGCCCTGGCTTCAAGAAGCAGCTCGTAGCCGTGCACGAGTCGACCGCGCTGGCCGGCCTCGTGGCGATCGCCGTCCACGGACTGACCCTCCTGGGAGACAGCTACCTGCACCCGACGATCTCGCAGATCGCGATCCCCTTCACGATCGACTACCGGCCCTTCTACACCGGACTGGGGATTATCGCCGGCTGGGCCGCCATGTTCCTGGGTCTCAGCTTCTACGCGCGACGCATGATCGGCAATAAGCGCTGGCGCTCGATCCACCGCGCCACGATCGTCGTCTGGGCGCTGGCCGTCGTCCACACCCTCGGGTCGGGAACCGACGCCGGAAGCCTCTGGCTGCAGGGGATCCTCGTGGTCACCGGGCTGCCGATTATCTTCCTCTTCCTGCGCCGGATCATCCCCGCATCGAAGCCGAAGGCGGCGCCGCTTCCCGACTCGACCCCGGTCGAGAGGGCCGCTGCCCGGGCAAGGGCGCGGGTGCGCAGGGCGCGGCCGGCCGGCTCGAGCTCGTCGTGAGCGACGGGGTCCTGATCGTCGGCGGGGGCCTTGCTGGCCAGCGCTGCGCCGAAGCCCTGCGGCAGGGCGGCTACGAGGGACCGGTGCGGATAGTAAGCGCGGAGCCCCACGCCCCCTACGACCGTCCCCCGCTCTCCAAGGAGCTGCTCGCCGGCGCCAAGGAGCACGAGGAGATCACCTTCCGGCCCGACGAGTGGCACGAGGAAAAGGGAATCGAGCTCATCCTGGGAGACCCGGCGGTCTCACTTGATCCCGACGCCCGGCTCGTAGCGCTCGAGTCGGGCGCAGAGCTCTCGTACGACGAGCTGTTGATCGCCACCGGCAGCCGCCCCGTGACTCTCCCCGGCACCGAGGGACTGGAGAACGTACAGGCGCTGCGAACAGTCGACGACGCCCTGCGCCTCAGGGAGGCGCTGCGGCCCGGCTCGCGCCTGGCAATCGTCGGCGCCGGCCTCATCAGCCAGGAGGTTGCCTCGACGGCCAGCAAGCGCGACGTGAGCGTGACCCTCATCGAGGCGGAGCCGCTGCCTCTCGCCCGCGCCCTACACCCCGACCTGGCCCTCTGGCTGGTGGAGATGCAGCGCTCGGCCGGTATCGACGTAAGGCTCGACACCGCCGTCACCGAGATCATCAGCGAGGGTGACCAGGCAGTAGCCCTGAAGCTCAGCGACGGCAGCCGGCTCGAGGTCGACCACGTTCTCGTGGCCATCGGGATCCGGCCCGCCGCCGAGTGGCTTCCCGACGGGCTCGAGGCGCTCCTCGAGCGGCCGGAGATCCACGCTGCCGGTGACGTAGCCGGCGGCGAGCACTGGGAAGCCGCCGGGCGCCAGGGGCGGGCCGCCGCCCAGGAGATCCTTGGCAACCCGCCGGCCGCGGAGCCACTGAGCAGCTGGTGGACCGACATCCACGGAGTCCGTATCCAGGGCTTCGGGAGCTCGAACGATGCCGACGAGCTCCAGGTCGACGGGGACATGGACGAGCCCTGTTTCACCGCCGTCGCCCTGCGCGACGGCA
>CAIKSH010000365.1 GCA_903830015.1 uncultured Solirubrobacterales bacterium
CTGCTGCGCGAGCTCTTCGCCAAGGACCCGGAGCGGGCGGCGCGGCGCCTCGTGCACGTTCCGCCGGGCCGCTTTGCCGAGGCCGACGAGGTGGCCGGGGCCGTCGTCTTCCTGGCCTCCGACGAGTCGGCCTTCGTCAACGCCAGCAACTTCATGGTCGACGGCGGCCTCTCCGGCGCCTACGTCACGCCGCTCGAAGGCGAGTAGCGCTCAGCCGTCGACGGCGACGATCGCCTCGATCTCCACCTGGGCACCCCTGGGCAGGGCGGCGACGCCGACGGTCACGCGTGAGGGCGGGTCCTCGGCGAAGAAGCCGGCGTAGGCCTCGTTGACCTCGGCGAAGTCACCCAGGTCGGTCATGTAGATCGTGCACCGCACGGCGTCGGCCAGGCGCGCGCCGGCGCTGCGGCAGACCGCCTCGAGGTTCTCCAGGCAGCGCACCGCCTGCGAGGCCGCGTCATCGCCCACGAGCTCGCCGCTCTGCGGGTCGAGCGGGATCTGGCCGGAGCAGAACAGCAGCCCCTGGCTGGACACCGCGTGCGAGTAGGGCCCGATCGCCTCGGGGGCCTCGCTGGAGTTGTGGACCTGCCGGTCGTGGCTCACCGCCGCAACGCTACCGGCGGTGAGCGGTCCGGGTGACCGCGGCCGTATTGTCCAGCGCCCGTGCAGGGATTCTTCAGAGCAATCACCGGGAAGCGCGGCCGCTGGGTCGTCGTCGCCGTATGGCTGCTGGCCGTGATCGGCTTCGGCGCCGCCCAGCTTCCCGCCAAGTTCGAGGAGGTCCAGAACAACGAGTCGACCTCCTTCCTGCCCGGCGATGCCGAGTCGACCAAGGCCCTAACCGACGCCGAGGAGATCCGCGGGGAGGAGTCGGTCACCATCGTCGCCGTCTACCGCAACCCCGACGGGCTGACCGCGGCCAACAAGGCCCGGATCGCCTCCGACCGCCGCGAGCTCGACTCCCTCGGCCTGGCCCGCACCGGGCCGTTTGCGCCTCCGGTCTTCTCGAAGAACGGCCAGGCGGCGCTCCTCACCGCGGAGATCGCGGTCAACGGCGAGGGCGAGACGATCACCGGCCCGGTCGACGAGGTGCGATCGAAGGTCAGCGGCACCCGCGACGGCATGACGGTGAAGGTGACGGGCTCGGCCGGCTTCTCCGCCGATGCGATCAAGGTCTTCGAAGGGATTAACGGGACGCTGCTGATCGCCGCCTCGGCGTTGGTCTTCATCCTGCTGGCCCTGATCTACCGCAGCCCGCTCTTCCTGTGGATACCGCTCTTCTCGGTCGGCATGGCCGAGATCGCCAGCCGCTCGATCGGCTACCTGATCGCCGAGGCGGGCTTCACCATCAACGCGCAGGCCTCCTCGATCATGTCGGTGCTCGTGCTCGGCGCCGGGACCGACTACGCGCTGCTGCTCGTGGCCCGATACCGCGAGGAGCTGAGGCAGCGCGAAGACAAACGCGAGGCGGCCGCGATCGCCGCCTACGCAACCGCCCCGGCGATATTCGCCTCGGCAATAACGGTGATGCTCGCCCTCATGTGCCTGACGCTGGCCGAGGTCAACGGGACCGCCGGCCTCGGGCCGCTCGGAGCGCTGGGCGTGGCGGTGGCGATGGTCTCGATGCTCACGCTCCTTCCCGCCCTGCTGGCGATCACCGGGCGCCGGGCCTTCTGGCCGTTCGTCCCGCGCGTGGGGGCCGAGGGGGCCGACGTGGCCCATGGCCGCTGGCGGCGCTGGGGAGAGTGGATAGACCGCCACCCGCGCCGGGTCTGGATCGGGACCACGCTGATCCTCCTGGTGATGTGCGGCGGCCTGATAACCAGCTTCTCCACCAACCTCACGCAGGCCGACGCCTACCGGGACAAGGTCGAGTCGGTGGTCGGTCAGGAGCTCCTGGCCACCTCCTTCCCGAGCGGCACCAACGCCCCGACCGAGGTGATCGTCCCCGACAAGGCCAAGGTTCCCGCCGTGGTCGCCGCGCTCAAGCAGGACCCGGACGTCGCCGACGCTCGGCCGGTAGCCGAGGGCCCGCCCGGGGTGCTGGTCCTGGCGGCGCTGAAGTCCGACCCCTACTCGACCGACGCCTACGACGCCGTCCCCCAGGTACGCAAGACGGTGAAGGCCGCCGGCGGCCAGGACGTGCTGGTCGGGGGAACCAGCGCCGTGGAGAAAGACATCCGCGACGCCTCGGTCAGGGACACCAAGCTGATCATCCCCCTGGTCCTGCTCGTCGTCTTCATCGTCCTGATCCTGCTCCTGCGGTCGCTGCTGGCGCCGGTCATCCTCATCGCCACCGTGGTGCTCTCCTTCGCCGCGACGATGGGCCTCAGCTACGTGGTCTACGACGTGGCCTTCGGCTTCCCCGGCAGCGACCCGGGCCTGCCCCTGTTCGCCTTCGTCTTCCTGGTCGCGCTGGGCATCGACTACAACATCTTCCTGATGGCCCGGGTTCGTGAGGAGGCCCAGCGCTACGGAACCGAGCACGGAATGCTGCGCGGCCTGGCGGTAACTGGCGGCGTGATCACCTCGGCCGGCATCGTCCTGGCCGGCACCTTCGCCGTCCTGGGCGTGCTGCCCCTGGCCTTCCTCACCCAGATCGGCTTCGCCGTCGCCGTCGGCGTGCTGATCGACACCTTCATCGTCCGCTCGACGCTGGTACCCGCCCTCGTACTGGAGATCGGACGCAAGATCTGGTGGCCGTCGAAGCTCTCCCACGAGGGCGATCCCGGCGGCCCGGCCCCGGAGGCCGAGCCTGAGCTGGAACAGAAGGCCGCCGGCTAGGCGACCGCTTCGAGCTCGAGCATCTCCTCTTCGCTCAGGCGGATGGCGCCTGCGGCGACGTTCTCCTCCAGGTGCGCGATCGAGGAGGTGCCGGGAATCGGCAGCATCACCGGCGAGCGCTGCAGCAGCCAGGCGATGGCGACCTGGTATCGGGTCGCGTCGTGGCGGGCGGCGATCCGGTCGATCACCTCGTCCTCCTCCAGGCTCCCCGCGACCAGCGGGAACCAGGGCAGGAAGGCGAGCCCGTGGCGCTCGCAGGCCAGCAGGACCTCGAGCGAGCCGCGGTCGCTGATGCTGAAGCGGTTCTGGACACTGACCACGTCGACGATGTCGAGCGCCACCTCGAGCTGGACCGAATCGACGTTGGAGATCCCGACGTGGCGGATCAGCCCCTCCCGCTGGAGCTCGGCCAGGGCGCCGACCGACTCGGCGTAGGGAATCTCCGGGTCGGGGGCGTGGAGCTGGTAGAGGTCGATCGTCTCGAGCCCGAGCCGCTGCAGGCTCAGCTCACACTGCTCGCGCAGGTGGACCGGGTCGCCGTTGCGCTCCCACTTGTTGGGACCGCTGCGGGTAAGGCCGCCCTTGGTGGCGATGACGAGCCCCTCCGGATAGGGGTAGAGCGCCTCGTGGATCAGGCTCTCGTTGGTCTCGGGGCCGTACGAGTTGGCGGTGTCGATGAAGTCGACGCCAAGCTCGATCACCTTTTTCAGGACGGCGATCGCGTTCTCGTGGTCCGGGTGCGGACCCCAGACGCCCTCGCCGGTGAGGCGCATGGCGCCGTAGCCGAGGCGGTTGACTTCGAGGTCGGCGCCGATCGTGATCTTTCCGGCGCGGGCGGCGTTGGCGGTCATTGGGGCTCCTTGCCTAGAGGACGGACAGGTAGCGATCGAGCTCCCATTGAGTGACCTGGACCCGGTAGTCCTCCCACTCGCGGCGCTTGATCTCGATGAACCGGTTGAACATGTGCTCCCCCAGGGTGCGCAGCACCAGCTCGGAGCCGGCGGCGATCTCGACCGCCTCGCCGAGCGTCTCGGGGAGCTGCTCGATGCCCTGGCGCTGGCGCTCCTCGGGCGAGAGGTGGTAGAGGTTCTTCTCCATCGGCTCGGGCAGCTCATAGCCCTGCTCGATTCCCTCGAGGCCGGCCTGGAGCAGGACGGCGAAGGTCAGGTAGGGGTTGCAGGCGGGATCCGGGCAGCGCAGCTCCATCCGCGTGGCCTGCTCGCGGCCCGGGTGGTAGAGCGGAACCCGGACCAGCGCCGAGCGGTTGCGGCGCGACCAGGCCACGTAGACCGGGGCCTCGTAGCCGGGTACCAGCCGCTTGTAGGAGTTGACCCACTGGGCGAAGATCGCGCTCATCTCGCGCGCGTGGCGCAGCTGGCCGGCGATGAACGCCTTGGCCGTATCGCTGAGGAAGAACTCGTCGTTTGAGTCGTAGAAGGCGTTGGAGCCGTCCCGGAAGAGCGACATGTGGGTGTGCATTCCCGAGCCGTTCTCCCCGAGCAGCGGCTTGGGCATGAAGGTCGCGTGCCAGCCGTACTTCATCGCGTATTCCTTGACCGTGATCCGGTAGGTCATGCAGTCGTCGGCCATCTTCAGGGCCGGCGCGTAGCGCATGTCGATCTCGTGCTGGCTGGGCCCCACCTCGTGATGGCTGTACTCGACGTCGATCCCGAGCTGCTCGAGGGCCAGCACCGTCTCGCGGCGCTGGTCGGAGCCGGCGTCCAGGGTGGTGAGGTCGAAGTAGCCGCCCTCGTCGAGGACCTCGGTGCCGTGCTGGTCGCGGAAGAGGAAGTACTCGAGCTCGGGGCCGACGTTGAAGGTGTCGAACCCCATCTCCTCCATGCGGGCCAGGGCGCGCCGCAGCACGTGGCGCGGGTCGCCCTCGTAGGGCGTGCGCTCCGGCGTGACGATGTCGCAGAACATCCGTGCGACGCCCTGCTCCTCCGGGCGCCACGGCAGTACGGCGAAGGTCGACGGGTCGGGCATGGCGATCATGTCCGACTCCTCGATGGCGTTGAAGCCGGTGATCGAGGAGCCGTCGAAGCCCATTCCCCCGGCCATGGCGTCGTCGAGCTCGTCGACGCCGACCGAGAAGGACTTCAGCTGGCCCAGGACGTCGGTGAACCAGAGGCGGATGAAGCGGATGTCCCGCTCGGCGCAGATCGCCTTTACGTCTTCGGTACTGGCTGGCGCTTCGGCCATGGGCAGACCCTAGCGCCGGCCGGCGTGGCTCCAAGGGCCGGTCAGCGGCTTGCGCGAACCTCGGCC
The DNA here is from genome assembly GCA_903830015.1 of uncultured Solirubrobacterales bacterium. GTDB lineage: Bacteria > Actinomycetota > Thermoleophilia > Solirubrobacterales > Solirubrobacteraceae > F1-60-MAGs163. The sequence continues at coordinate 5,053 of CAIKSH010000365.1, forward strand.
CGGCCGATGCTGATCACGCCCAGCTTGCGGGCCACGGCCCAGGTGAGGTCGTACTCCACGCCCCGCGCATAGGGGCCGCGGTCGACCACCCGGGCGGTTGCGCGGCGCCCCTTGTAGCGGAAGTGGACCACCGTCCCGCACGGGAGCGTCTTGTGGGCGGTACCCATGAGCCGGCTGGTGAGCTTCTGGCCGCAGGCGGTGCGTCGCCCGTACCAGCCCGGTCCGTACCAGGTGACGGTACGGCTGAAGCGCACCGGACTGCGGCTGCCACCGCCCCCGCCGCCACCAGCACCGCGCCGCGAGCTGCAGGCGCGGCGGTTGCTGCTTATGGCGCGAAGGGTGCTTGGGCCGGCGACGCCGTCCACGGCCAGGCACCGGGTGCGCTGGTACTTGCGCACCGCGCTGCGGGTCAGGCTGAGAAAGCGCCCGGTCGCCGGCACCTTCAGGATCCCGAGGCGGCGCAGGCGGTTTTGGAGCTGGCGCACGTCGTGGCCGCGCATCGGCTGCTTGAGGGTGCGGTCGCCGAGGCGAGCGGTCGCGGTGGCCGTCGGCCCGACGCTGGCGCCGGCGCTGGCCACGCAGACCAGCACGAGCAGGATTCCCAGCGCGGCCGCCCAGCCGGCGATGCGGTCGGGCCGCGACGCCGGGATTCGCGGATTGGGGTCGTCATTGGGCATGTGAGTACGTCACCTCTTTCGTGGCTTACGGGGTTAGCTGACGGGCTCGCGCGGAAAGAGATGCGCTACGCCGCAATTGCGGCGACTCGCCCCAACAGATTGGGTCCCCCGTTCCCCGGTCGCCGATAAGGGCCGTCCGGGGATTCAGCGGTATTTCGTGAGTGGCGGAGCCTAGCCTAAGGCGCCATTACCGACGCATTTTCGGTCGCAACGTCCCCACGGCCGGCGACTGCGGCAACGTAGCTGGCGAGGTCTTTGGCCTGCTGGCCCGAAACCAGGCCGGCCGGCATGTTGCCATTCCCGCGGGCCCGGCCGACGACTATTGCGTTGTAGGTGAGCGCCGCCGGCGGGCGCATCACGTCGAGGTTGGGGCCGGTCTTGCCAACCGCGCGCGAGGCGGCCAGCGTGTGGCAGGTGGAGCAGTTCTGGGCGAAGAGCTGGCGACCTTCCTCCTGGGAGGCGGTCAGCTTCACCCCGCCGACCGCGGTCTTCGAGACGTCATCGCCGTCGCGGGTGACCAGCCAGAAGGGGATGGCCAGGCCGATCCCGACCACGCAGACGGCGATACCCAGGGCGAAGACCTTCCCGGTGCTCCGGGCGGTCGCCGCGTCGGAGGCCTTCCGGGTGCGGGCGACCCCGACGATGATCACCGCGGCGCCGGCGGCGACGAACAGCAGGACGATTGTGACCAGTGCGACCATCGGCCCGGCAGGTTACAGGGCGCACCGCACGGGATGCCGCGCCGAAGCGCCGGGATCCCCGGCGCTCAGCGGCGCCGTCCCTGGGCAAAGGAGAGAACGGCCGGGGCCACGGCCCGAAAGTCGGCCGTATCCCCGGGCGTCCCGGCGCGCAGCCGTTCCTGGGCCTCGGCCAGGTCGGCCGGCGGCGCCGGCTCGGGCAGGTCGTCGCCCAGCCTTTCCAGGCGGTCGACCAGCACGTTGATCGTCCCGCCGGCCTCGGCGTGGCGCTCCAGCCTCCCCGAGGCCACGACCAGGGGCTCGGAGCGGACTATCAGCCGGAAGCGCTCGTAGATCGGGGGCGTGACCACGAGGTTCACCGTCCCCTCCTCGTCCTCCAGTAGGACGAAGCAGACCCCGCGGGCGGTTGCCGGCCTCTGCCGGGCCACCACCAGGCCGCCGACCGTGACCCTCGAGCCGTGGGGCGCCGAATCCAGGCTGGCGCTGGCCACCGCCCCGGCGCCGGCCAGCCGCTCACGGACCAGCGACAGCGGGTGCCTTCCGGTGGTCAGGCCGGTGGCGGCGTAGTCGGCGAGCATCACCTCCCACGCGCTCATCGCCTCCAGCGGCGGGGCGCCCGGCAGCGCCAGCCCGAGGGAGAGCTGGCCCCCGGCGCCGGCCGGCTGCCGGGCTCCCAGGCGCCAGAGAACCTCGCGGCGCCGGTGGGAAGGCGGCCCGGTGGCCAGCCCGTCACAGGCGCCGGCCCAGCCCAGGGCCTCCAGCGACCCGCGGTTACCCGGCGCCCGGGCGGCCAGGTCGTCCAGGGAGCGGAAGGGGCCCTCGTGCTCGCGGCTGGCCAGCAGCGCCTCGATATCGGAGGCGGCGATCCCCCCCACCTGGCGCAGGCCGATCCTGACCTCTCCCCCGGGAGCCACCTCGGTGCCGGCGGCACTCAGGTTCACGTCGGGCGCCAGCACCGTGATTCCCCGCCTCTGGGCCTCGTGGACCAGCGCGTCGGGCGGGTAGAAGCCCATCGGCTGCTCGTCGATGAGCGAGGCCAGGAACTCGGGGCCGTAATGGACGCGCAGCCAGGTCGACTGGTAGGCCAGCAGCCCGAAGGCGGCGCCGTGGGCCTTGGGGAAGCCGAAGCCCGAGAAGCCGGCGATCATCGTGAAGACGCGCTCGGCCAGCACCTCGTCCACGTCCGGCCAGCGGGCGATGGCGCCGGCCACGAAGCGGCGGTGGTGGGCCTCGATCGCCGCCTGGGAGCGCCTGCGGCTCATCGCCCGGCGCAGGCTTTCGGCCTCCCCGGCCGAGAAACCGGCAAAGGCCATCGCCACCTCGATCACCTGGTCCTGGAAGATGATCGTCCCGAGCGTCTCCTCGAGCACCGGCCTCAGCGACTCGTGCAGGTAGGGGATCTCGTAGCCCGGGTCCTCGCGCAGCCGCCGGCGGCGGTCGATGTAGGGGTTCACCGCGCCGCCCTGGATCGGGCCTGGCCGGACGATCGCCACCTGCACGGTGAGGTCGTCGAGGTTCTCGGGCCGCGTGCGGCGCAGCGAGGCCATCTGGGCCCGGCTCTCGATCTGGAAGACACCGGTCGTATCGCCGGCCTGGATCGCCTCGTAAACCCTCCGGTCCCCGTAGTCGATCCGGGAGAGGTCTATCCGCTCGCCGCGCCGCGCGGCGACCTTCTCCACGCAGCGCTCCACGGCGGAGAGCATCCCCAGGCCGAGCAGGTCGATCTTCAGGAAGCCGGCGTCGGCGCAGGAATCCTTGTCCCACATCGCTATCTGGCGCCCCTTGATCGCCGAGGGGACCACCGGGCAGCAGTCGACCAGCGGCCGGGTCGAGACGATCATCCCGCCGGAGTGCTGGGCCAGGTGACGGGGCAGTCCCTCGGCCTCGCGGGCCAGGCGCACCAGCCAGCGCCAGCGCTCCGAGCCGGCGCGCTCGGGGCCTATCGAGGCCTCGACGTCCTGCTCCAGGCGCTCCATCGACCAGCCCTCGGCCGCGCGCGAGACCCGCTCGATCTCCGCCGGGGGCAGCCCGAGGGCGAAGCCGATCTCCCGTACCGCCCCGCGGGTGCGGAAGGTGGGGAAGGCCGCGACCAGGGCGGAACGCTCGCGCCCGTAGCGCTCGTGGATCCGGGGGATAAGGCGCTCCCGCACGTCGCGCGAGAAGTCGAGGTCGATGTCGGGCAGGGCGGTTATCTCCTCGCTGAGGAAGCGGCCGAGCAGCAGCCGGTTGGCGACCGGGTCGACGTGGGAGAGGCCGGTCAGGTAGCAGACGATCGAGGAGACCGAGGAGCCGCGCCCGCGACCCGGCGGCAGCAGCGCGCGGGCGGTGGCCGGGCC
>CAIKSH010000366.1 GCA_903830015.1 uncultured Solirubrobacterales bacterium
CCCGAGGCCGAGGCGGCGCTGACCCCGAGCCTCGAGGCCAGGTCGCTGGTCGTGACCGCGCCGCCGCCGCTGCGCTCGAGCGAGTAGATCGCCTTGGCGTAGTCCTCGACGGCGGGGCTGGGCCTGGAGGTGACCGGCACGTGATGATTATGGCATGCCTAAAACCTGGATCAAGCGATGTGAACAATTACTCGCCCGGGGGCCACGTATCCTGCGGCAGGTGTCCCCCGAAGGCCCACAAGCCGGCGAAATCACCGCCCTGCGCGAAGGGGCGGCGCTCGTCGACCGCTCCTACATGGGGCGCCTGGCCATCTCCGGCCCCCAGGCCCGCGAGGCGCTCGGGGCGCTGGCCACCAACGACGTCGAGGGCCTCGAGCCGGGCACCGGCTGCTTTGCCGCCTGCTGCACCGCCAAGGGACGGATGCTCGGGGAGATACGCGTCCTGTACACCGGGGAGGAGCTGGGCCTCGACATGGAGCGCGTCTCCCTCCAGCCGGTGTTCGACCTGATCCGCCACGGGCTGGTCGGCTATGACGCCGAGCTCCACAAGCGAACCCTCCAGACCGCCCAGCTCTCGCTCCTGGGCCCCCAGGCCCGGGAGATCGCCGGGGCCGGGAACCTCGGGAACGCCGAATGCGACAACACCGGCGCCGAGGTCGAGGGCGTCGCGGTGCTCCTGGCGGCCACCAACCTGGGCGTCGACCTCTTCTGCGAGGAGGCCGGCGCCGACCGGCTGCGCGAGGCGCTGGTCGCCCGCGGGGCGGTCCCCGCCGGGATTGAGCTCGCCGAGCTGGCCCGCGTGGAGAGCGGCCGCCCGCGCTACGGGGTCGACCTCGACGAGACGGTCATCCCCCAGGAGGCCGGGCTCAACGAGCGCCTCGTGAGCTTCGAGAAGGGCTGCTACGTCGGCCAGGAGACGATCGCCCGCCTGCACTACCGCGGGCGCCCCAACCGCCGGCTCTGCCTCCTGGCCCTTCCCGAGGGGACCCGTACCGGCGAGCCCCTCAGCCTCGAAGGGCGAGCGGTGGGCGAGCTGACCAGCGTCGCCGACTCTCCCGGCCGGGGAACGCTCGGCCTCGCGCTCGTCCGGCGGGAGGCCCCGGACGGCGCCCGCGTCGACGTCGGCGACCAGGGCTCCGAAGCCGAGATTCTGGGCCCTGCCGGCAGCTGACGCCTACCCGCTCACGGTTCGGCCGCCGTCGCCAGTACATTCTTGCCCAACCGAGGAGGGGAGCCTTCGTGTCCAGCACAGCGATCGAAAAGCAGCCCGACACCGACCCGCGCGAACTCGCGGCGTGGGAGCGCTACCGCAGCGACCTCGACGGCCTCGACGGCGGCGAGTACGAAGAGGCCGAGCAGCACGCATGGGATCGCCTCCAGGCCGACCTCCTGGCCATCTCCCGCGAGGCCGAGCCCGAGCACTCCAGCATCGGCCTCTGATTCTGAGGTAGGTTCGATCCGCCGTCACCGACCCTCCGGGACAGGTGGCCGGCCAAAGCACGTGGCGAACCGAAGAGCAACTTCCCTCCTGGCTCTCGCCGCCCTGGCGGCGGTGGCTTCCGGCTGCGGCTCCAGCAGCCAGCAGCGCACCTCGGAGCTGCGACCGCCCGCACCCGCGCTGGTCAGTGCCGCGCTCACCGAGGACGGAATCCTGCTCTCGCCCACGCGAATCGGTGGCGGCCCCGTCACCCTCGCCGTGACCAACGAGAGCGGCACCCGGCATCGCGTCACCTTCTCCTCCGCGTCAGAGCCCGGTTCGGGCACGGCCGACTCGGTCGGCGACCAGAGCGCCTCGCTGCCTCCCGGGATCAACGCCCTGCTGCGCGCCAACCTGGAGCCGGGCTCGGCCTGGTCGGTCTCGGTGGAAGACGGCTCGCTCGAGCCACAAACCCTCTACGTCGGGCCGGAGCGGCCCAGCTCCCAGAACGACCTGATGCTGCCCTAGGTACCCCTGGCCCGCTCGGCGAACCGCCCGGTGACTACGTTGACCGGGGCGATCGCCACCCAGCAGAGGTATCCCGCCAGGACCCCGCCGACCATCACCACCGGGATCGAGACCAGGAAAACGACTGCCGGGGAGAGCGAGTCGACCAGGCGCGCTCTTCGCTCGCCCGGCCCCTCCTTCTTGCTGGTCAGCCCGCGCGTTACCGCGTAATCGCCCTCCACCGCGTTGACGACGACCAGAAGCGCGATGACGATCGCGTAGAAGGCGAACGAGGTGCTGTTCGAGAACCGGCCCAGGAGCTCGGTCGGGTAGGGAACCAGGGCGATCAGGGCCAGGAAGACGAAGTTGATGACAATGAAGGGCCCGTTGACCCGGACGAGCAGCCGGGTGAGCGCGTTGTGGCGAACCCAGAATCCGGCGATCACGGCGAAGCTGATCAGCCAGGAGATCAGCTCCCCCGAGCGGTCCGACAGGGCCTGGGCCAGCTCCTCGGAAGACCCGGCATCGCCGATTGCCGGGACGGTGATGCTCAGCACCAGCAGCGTGAGGGCGAAGGCGAAAATGCCATCGCTGAGGGCCAGGGTGCGGTCGAGGTCGAAGCGACGCCTCCCCGCGGTGGCGGCGCCACCCTCCGGCTGCGTACCACTGGCCAGGTCGTCGTCCACGGGCCGATTATCCGGCCGGCGCCGGACCGCATCGCAGCCTGCGGGTAGCGGGGCGTAATATGCCCGCCCATGAGCGTGGACATCAGCCAGATCAGCGAAGTACGGACCGAGCCGGGTGAGCTGCCGGAGACGATGGCCGCCTGGGTCATCCGCCAGGAGCGGGAGGGCGAGCCGGTCGACGCCTTCCAGCTCGAGGAGATCGAGATTCCCGAGCCCGAAGCCTTCGAGGTGATCGTTCGCGTGATGGCCGCCGGCGTGAACTTCAACAACGTCTGGGCGGCGCTGGGCGAGCCGGTCTCGGTCTTCGGCTACGGCGACCACCCCGAGTACGGCCATCACATCGGGGGGTCGGACGCCTCGGGAGTCGTCTGGAAGGTCGGCCCCGGCGTCACGCGCTGGAAGCCGGGCGACGAGGTGGTCATCCACTGCAACCAGACCTCGTACGAGGACCCGGAGGTCCACGGGCTGGACCCGATGGCCGCTCCCTCGCAGCGGATCTGGGGCTACGAGACCACCTGGGGCTCCTTCGCCGAGTTCACCAAGGTCCAGGCCCAGCAGCTGCTGCCCAAGCCGAAGGCGCTCTCCTGGGAGGAGGCCGCCTCCTACGGGCTCACCTACTTCACCGCCTACCGGATGCTGCTGGACCGGGCCAAGCTCCAGGCCGGCGACCGGGTCCTCATCTGGGGCGCCGCCGGCGGGCTGGGCGTCTTCGCCACGCAGCTGGTCAAGGCGGCCGGTGCCGAGAGCGTCGGAGTCGTCTCCTCTGACGAGAAGGGAGAGCTGGTCAAGTCGCTCGGGGCCACCGACTACATCGACCGCCGCGAGTTCGCCGGGATGATGAGGACCGGCGACGAGACCCCCGAGCAGGAGAAGGAGCGCTTTGCCGCCACCCGCGCCTTCGCCAAGCGCTGCAAGGAGCTCCTCGGGGAGTCCCCCAACATCGTCTTCGAGCACGTCGGGCTCCCGACCTTCCCCACCTCGGTCTTCACCGTGAGCCCCTTCGGGAAGGTCGTGATCTGTGGGGCGACCGGCGGCTACACGCTCGACTTCGACGTGCGTTACCTGTGGATGCGCCAGAAGGAGATCATCGGCTCGCACTTCGCCAACGCCTGGGAATGCACCAAGGCCAACCAGCTGATCGACGACGGCCTGATCAAGCCGGTGATCTGGAAGACGATGCCCTTCGACGGCGTCGCCGAAGCCCACCAGCTGATGCACGAGAACAAGCACGCCGGCAAGATCTCCATACTGGTGGGAGCTGAATCCGAGAACATGGGCCGCTCCGGGGAGGCCCCCGCCGAGCCGCCCGCAATCCACGCCGAGGTAGGAGCATGAGATCGGTAGTCCACGTCCCCTGGTACGCAACGGGTTTCAGGGCCGACAAGCTGGAGGGTGCCCTCCACGACGTGACCGGCAGCTCGCTGCGTTACGGGGCCACCTCCTGGGCCGTTCACCGCAACCGTGACGACCGGTACAAGTTCCTGCAGATCGTCGAGTTCGAGAAGAAGCTCGACTTCGAGGCCTGGTGGGAGGGCCCGGAGATGAGCGAGTTCCGGGCCATCGCCTCGAGCTGGTTTGCCGTGCCGGTCATCTACTCGTGGTGCGACCTGGTCGGCGAGGGCCGCATCGTAGTCGACAACGGTGACGAGGGCGACGGAGATCCCGCGCCCGAGCCGCAGGACGCCCCGGAGCCCGAGGGCGAGCCCGCTCCCCAGGCCTGAGGACTGTCCGGTCTCAGCCCTGCTCGAGCGGGGCCATCGTCAGGCCCGCATCCCGAAGCTGCTCCCAGTAGAGCTCGGCCGCCTCCTGGTGGCCGGTCCAGACGATCGCCAGGCCGCGGTGGTGGATCTCGTCGGCCAGCGCGTAGCCGCCGTCGAGGGTTACTCCGGGAATGCAGCGGGCGAGGGTCGAAGCGACGTGGTCGAAGGTGTTGTGGTCGTCGTTGCGGACGATCACGCGCCAGCTGCCACCGAGGCCTGACCCGGGCCCTGCGGTGCGGGGCAGTTCAACCGTCTGCGACATCGCCGACAGGCTAGCCGAGGAGGTCAGCCGGCGCGCCCCAGCCGGGCGCGCTCCAGGCCCGCGTAACAGGTGTCGGCCGGCATCACCTGCGCGTAGGCCTCGGCCGCGTGGTGGCTGGTCTCGGTTCGCAGCCAGTCGGCGATCTCGGCCTCGAACTCCTCGGCGGTCAGCTCGCGCTCCCACTGCTCGACCATGTCCAGGTTGCGGCGCAGGGAAGCGATATGCACGTCGACATCGTCGTAGCTCCCGAAGTGGGTCAGGGCCAGCGTCGATGGCTCCCAGGCCTCGACCGCGTCGAGCGAGGAGCGCCACGCATCCAGGTCGATGTCCGGCGGCGGGGTCGGCGGGAGCACCGGGCCCCCGGCGATCCGCATCCCGGCTACGTCGCCGGTGAAGGCGGTCATCGAGGGACGGTGCAGGTAGGAGACATGGTGGCGCGCGTGGCCCGGCGTGTAGGCGACCTCCCAGTCGCCGATCTGCTCGCCCCCTTCGAGGGACCGCACCCGCGAGCCGTCAACCGGGACGATCTCGCCCCAGAGCTCGTCCATCCGGTCCCCGTAGAGCCGCGTTGCGCTGGCCACCAGCCGCTCGGGGTCGACCATGTGCGGCGCCCCGAGCTCGTGCACCCAGAGCTCGGTTTCGGGCCAGCGCTCCATCAGGAGCCCGCTCGCCGAGGCATGGTCGAGGTGGACGTGGGTGAGGAGAATGGCCCGCGGGACGAAACCGTCGAGGCCGCCGAGGAGGTTGTCCACGCTCGAAGCCGGGCCAGGGTCGATGATCACGTCGTCCTGGCGAAAGCAGCAGATCACGCCCGGATTGCCCAGGTGACAGACATCTATCCCGGACCTTCCGGACACCGCCCAGACCTTACAATCGGCCCATGGACCCGCGCCTGCCCGAACCCGACCGCCCCTGGATGATCCGGACCTACGCCGGCCACTCGACGGCGGAGAAGTCCAACGAGCTCTACCGCTCCAACCTCGAGAAGGGCCAGACCGGCCTGTCGATCGCCTTCGACCTGCCGACCCAGACCGGCTACGACCCCGACGATCCGATCGCGCGCGGCGAGGTCGGCAAGGTCGGCGTGCCGATCGCCCACCGCGGCGACATGGCCCGCCTGCTCGACGGGATTCCGCTCGACCGGATGAACACCTCGATGACGATCAACGCCACGGCGGCCTGGCTGCTGGCCCTCTACATCGTCACCGCCGAGGAGCAGGGCGCCGAGCAGGCGGTCCTGTCCGGCACCACGCAGAACGACATCATCAAGGAGTTCCTGGCCCGGGGCACCTACGCCTTCCCGCCGGGCCCGTCGCTGCGGCTGATCGCCGACATGATCGCCTACACCGTCGACGAGGTCCCGAAGTGGAACCCGATCAACATCTGCAGCTACCACCTGCAGGAGGCCGGCGCGACCCCGGTCCAGGAGATCGCCTTCGCGATGAGCAACGCGATCGCGGTGCTCGACGCCGCCGCCGAGCGCGTCCCGGCCGACCGGATGGGAGACGTATTTGCCCGGATCTCGTTCTTCGTCAACGCCGGCATGAAGTTCATCGAGGAGCAGGCGAAGATGAGGGCCATGACCGCGCTCTGGGCCGAGATCGGCCGCGAGCGCTACGGGGTGACCGACGAGAAGCAGCTGCGCCTGCGCTACGGAGTGCAGGTCAACTCGCTGGGCCTGACCGAGTCCCAGCCCGAGAACAACGTCCAGCGGATCGTCCTCGAGACCCTCGGGGTCACGCTCGGCCGCGACGCGCGGGCCCGGGCGATCCAGCTGCCGGCCTGGAACGAGGCCATGGGTCTCCCGCGCCCCTGGGACCAGCAGTGGTCGCTGCGCATCCAGCAGGTGCTCGCTTACGAGACCGACCTGCTCGACTACCCCGACATCTTCGAGGGGTCCAAGGTGATGGAGGCCCTCGTCGACGAGCTCCTCGAGGGCGCGCGCGCCGAGATGGCCGTGGTCGCCGAGCAGGGCGGCGCCGTGGAGGCGGTCGAGTACATGAAGGCCGCGCTGGTCGAGAGCCACAGCCGCCGCGTCCAGCGGATCGAGAGCGGCGAGCAGACCGTCGTCGGCCTCAACCGATTCACCGAGACCGAGCCCTCACCGCTCACCGAAGGCGTCGACGGCGGCATCCTGACCGTCGACCCGGCGGTCGAGGCCGAACAGGTCGCCGCCGTCGAGGCGTGGCGCGCCGACCGTGACGAGGGCGCCGTCGCCGCGGCGATCGAGGAGCTGGCCCGCGTGGCCGGCGATGACGCCGAAAACATCATGCCGGCGACCATCGAGGCCGCCCGCGCCGGGGTGACCACCGGCGAGTGGGCCGCCACGCTGCGCGAGGCCTTCGGCGAATACCGCGGCCCGACCGGCGTGAGCGGGGCCGCCGGCCACCCGCAGGCCAGCGAGGAGCTCGCCGCGCTGCGCGCCGAGGTCGACCGGGTGAGCGACGCCCTCGGCCGGCGGGTGAAGATCCTCGTCGGCAAGCCGGGGCTCGACGGCCACTCCAACGGCGCCGAGCAGATCGCGGTGCGCGCCCGGGACGCCGGCCTGGAGGTCGTCTACGCCGGGATCCGCCTGAGCCCGGAGCAGATCGCCACCAGCGCCGACCAGGAGGACGTCGACCTCGTCGGCCTCTCGATCCTCTCCGGGTCGCACCGCGAGCTGATCCCCGCGGTGATCGCCGACCTGCGCGGGGCCGGCGTCGAGGTCCCGGTCGTGGTCGGCGGGATCATCCCGGACGCCGACGCCGACGCCCTGATGGCGGCCGGGGTCGCCGCGGTCTACACCCCGAAGGACTTCGAGATCACGCAGATCATCGGGGATATCGTCCGCCTGGTGGCCGAGGCCAACGGAATCGGGGCGCCCGCGTGACCGGCAGCTGGGCCGGCCAGCTGGCGCTGATGCTGGGCGCATTCGTGGTGGCCACCGCGCTGGCCGCACTGCTTGGAGCGGCCAACCTGGGTACCGCGATGGCCTTCGGCCAGCTCGCGTTCGCCGCCACCCTGGTCTGGGTCCTGCTGCGCGGGTAAGGCGCTCACAGGGTTTGGGCGCCATCCGGCGAAAGACCGGATAACAGTTCGGTAACCTTCTCTCCTTATGCAGACTCTCTTCGCTTATCTGGACGCCGGCAGCGGCAGCATGATCGCCCAGATTCTCGTCGGCGGCTTTGCCGCGGCGGGGGTTGCGATCAAGATGTACTGGAAGAAGATCAAGGGCTTCTTCAGCCGCGGGGACGACGAGGCCACCCCGGCCGCCGCCAAGGCGACCGAAGCCTCGGCCGACGAGTCCAAGACTTCCTAAGCCGTGGGCGGTAACGCCGTCGAAGCCGAGCCCGGCTCGTTCCGGGACCCGGACGGGCGCGTCTTCGTTGCCGACGGGCAGATCCGCCGGGCCCTCAGCGAACGCGGCGCCGCCGACTGGCGCTCCCTGCGCGACAGCGCGCTCTTCGGCGAGCTGACCGCCGAGGGAAGCCTCGTCGCGACCACCGAGGTCGACGCCGCCGGCGCTCCCGGGATTCTCGTCGGCGAGGTGGCCGCCGTGCTCGAGCACGAGCGGATTCCCTTCATCTCCTGGCCCTACGAGTGGACCTTCGGCATGCTCCAGGACGCCGCGCTGCTGCAGCTCAGCCTGATCGAACGGGCCATCGGGGCGGGGCTGATGCTCAAGGACGCCACGCCCTACAACGTCCAGTGGCGCGGTGCCCAGCCGGTCTTCGTCGACGTCGGCTCGTTCGAGCCCCTTCGCGAGGGCGAGCCATGGGCCGGCTACCGGCAGTTCTGCATGCTCTACCTCTACCCGCTGATGCTCCAGGCCTACAAGGGGGTTCCCTTCCAGCCCTGGCTTCGCGGCTCGGTAGACGGAATCACCCCCGCCGAGGCGGCACAGATCTTCGGCAGCGGCAGGGACAAGCGGCGCAAGGGCGTCTTCGGCCACGTCCGCATGCACAACCGGCTGGAGCAGCGCTACAGCGAGACCAAGGGGCAGGAGGTCCAGAAGGACCTGGGCAAGGCCGGCTTCTCCACCGAGCTGATCACCAACAACGTGCGCAAGCTCCAGAAGCTGGTCCGCGGCCTCACCTACGAGGGCGGCACGACCCAGTGGACCGAGTACGGGACGGTCAGCTCCGGCCAGACGGTAAACACCTACACCGACGCCGACCGCGACGTGAAGGACAGCTTCGTCAGCCGGGCCGCCGCGCGCCGGCACCGCTCGCTGGTCTGGGACGTTGGCGCCAACGACGCGCGCTACAGCCGCCTGGTCCTCCCCTACGCCGACTATGTGGTGGCGGTCGACGCCGACCTGCAGACCGCCGACCGCGTCTACCAGGAGATGAAGGGCGAAGGCCAGGAGAAGATCCTCACCCTGACCGGCAACGTCACCGACCCCTCCCCCAGCCTCGGCTGGCGCAACCTCGAGCGCGCCTCGTTCGAGGAACGGATGAACCCGGACCTCATCCTCGCCCTGGCCGTCGTCCATCACATCTCGATCGCCGGCAACGTCCCCCTCGCCGAGGTGATCCGCTGGCTGGCCGGGTTCGACTCGTCGATGGTGGTGGAGTTCCCGACGCGCGAGGACCCGATGGTCAAGAGCCTGATCGCCGCCAAGCGCGAGGGCATCCACGACGACTACGACCTGCCCGTCTTCGAGCGCGTCCTGGAGGAATGCTTCACGGTCACCGAGCGTGAGGAGACCCCCTCGGGCACCCGGGTCCTTTACGAAGTCGAGCCGCGAGCCTGATGGCCCCGGACGAGCCGCCCGCCGAGAAGGTCCCCGCCGGGACGGCCGAGCCGGCCGCAGCAGCTGGCGACGAGGCCGGGAAGGGCAACGCCCCGTGGCCCTCCCTGCTGGTGCGCGGCCTGCAGCTGGCGGCGCTCTGGTCGATCGCCGTGGTCTGGCCGCTCTTCGACGTCCTGCGCAACGGGGCCGACTTCTTCACCGCCCGGGGCAACACCGGGACCGACGTGATCATCTACAGCCTGATCCACGTCTTCGTCCCGCCGCTGATCATGGTCGGGATCGAAGCCCTCGTCGACCTTGCTTCCCGGAGGGCGGGCAGGATCGTTCACCTGGCCTTCATCGCCGGACTGGTGGCCATCTTCGCCCTCCAGTTCACCAAGAAGCTCCTGCCGACCTACACGTCACCCTCGCTCCTGCTCGCATTGGCCGTCGGAGTCCTGTTCGCCCTGCTCTATGCGAAGGAGTCGGCGGTGCGCAGCGTCCTTACCTGGCTGAGCCCGGCGCCGCTCGTCATCCTCGCGCTCTTCCTCTTCCTCTCGCCGGTCCGTGACGTCATCTTCCCGCCGGAGGGCGAGGCCAAGCCGGTGGCGGCCAAGGGCAACGGCACCCCGGTCTTCCTGATCATCTTCGACGAGGCCCCCGCGGCGACCCTGATGAACCGCCAGGAGCTGGTCAACTCGGCCCGCTTCCCGAACTTCGGCGCCCTGGGCCGCACCTCGACCTGGTACCGGAACAACTCGACCGCCTCCGACGGGACGATCGCCGGCGTTCCGGCCATCCTTTCCGGCGAACGACCGCCCGACCGTCCCAGCCCCGCGAGGACCTATCCGCAGAGCTTCTACACGCTGCTCGATTCCGGCCACGACGTGATCAATGCCGAAGCCCAGACCAAGGTCTGCCCGCGGACGATCTGTCCCACCCGGGTGCGCTCGCAGGACTCCGACTCGGGAAGCCGGTTCAAGGCCCTGGTCAAGGACCTCTGGCTCGTCGAGCGACGGGTGCTCTACCCGCCGGAGCTGGCCAAGCGCCTGCCGGCCGTCGACACCAACTTCGAAGACTTCGGCGGCGGGATCGACTTCGACCTCAAGCCGGGGCAGAATCCCGAGGGCATCGACGCCCGGTTCGGCAGCAACGCACCGATCACCGGCGAATCGATCGCCAACCGGATCCTGGCCCGCACCGCCAAGCTCTCCACGCAGATCGACGGCCCGCACAGCAGGCCGCCGGCGGTAGTCCTCCACATGGAGGTACCCCACGTTCCCTGGCGTTTCGAGCAGAGCGGGCTCCAGTACCCGATCTCCGAGAACAAGGTCCCGGGGCTGATCGACGACAAGTGGGGGCCCAACCAGTACCTGGTCGACGTGGGCCTCCAGCGCTTCCTGCTCCAGACCCAGTACGCCGACAGCATCCTGGGCGCGATCATCGACGACGTGAAGAAGAGCGGCCTGTGGAACCGGTCGCTCTTCATCGTCACCACCGACCACGGCACCAGCTTCAAGACCCGCACCGTGCGGCGTTCGATCCTGACCAAGAACTACGCCGAGATGGCCAACACGCCGCTCTTCGTCAAGTACCCGGGCCAGACCCGCGGAAAGATCGATGATGCCCACACCAACGCGATCGACATCCTCCCGACGATCGCCAAGTACACCGACATCGACCCCGGCTGGAAGTTCGAGGGCCAGCCGCTCGACGAGGTGACCAGGAGCGGCCCGGTGATCGTTCGCTCCTCCCAGCTCAAGGGCCCGGTCAAGTACCCGTTCGACAAGATGCTCGCCCAGCGACGCGTGATCGTCGACCGCTGGACCAGCCTGTTCCCGGGCGGCGACGCCTCGCTCTACCGCGTCGGCCCCAACCAGGACCTGATCGGCAAACAGGTCGCGGGGCTGGAAGAGCCCGCCGGCAAGGCCAAGGCGAAGCTCGCGCGCCCCTCCCTTTACGAAGACATTCAGCCGGAGAGCGGAGTTCTCCCCTACAACGTCGCGGGGCGCCTGACCGGCATGGGCTCGGGCAGGCCGCTCGCCGTGGCGGTCAACGGCAAGGTCGCCGCGGTCGGCGAAAGCTACGACACGCCCGAGGGCGTCCGCTTCGGGATCATCGTTCCGCCGTCGACGATGGCCGGTTCGCGCAGCGTGAAGGTGACCGTCTACGAGGTGGTCGACGGGCGCCTTCGGCCCCTGGGCTCGGCCGGCGGCTAGGACAACCCCGGCGCTAGGGTTTTCCCGTGGCGACCGGCTGCTTCATCTCCACCGGGAAGAGCTTTCCGGCCGCCCTGGACCGCGTCCGGCTGGCCGAGAAGCTGGGCTACGCCTCGGCCTGGACCACGCACGTCAACGGCCGGGACGCCCTTGGCGTCTGCACCGCCTACGCGGCGGCCACCGAGTCGATCGGCATAGGCACCGGGGTGGTGCCGATCTACAGCCGCACCCCGGCGACCATGGCCCAGGAGGCGGCCACCATCGACGACCTGTCGGGCGGGCGGTTCACGCTCGGGATCGGCGTCTCCCACCGCCCGGTGGTCGAGGGCTGGCACGGGCAGTCGATCGACAAGCCGGTGACCGAGATGCGCGAGTACGCCACAACGGTCCGCTCGATCCTGCGCGGCGAGCCGGTCGGCGAGACCGCCAAGTGGAAGACCTCGTTCGCCCTGGGCATCGGGCCGTTCCCCGACCTGCCCCTCTTCGTCGCCGCCCTCTCCCCGAACATGCTCCGGCTGGCCGGAGAGATCGCCGACGGGGTGATTCTCTGGCTCTGCAACCCGAACTACATCCGCGACATCGTGGTCCCCGCCGTAACCGAGGGGCGCGAGCGCGCCGGGCTGGGGCTGGACGGGTTCGAGATCGTCGCCGCCGTGCCGGGAGCCTGCACCGACGACCCGGAGGCGGCCCTCGAGGCCCAGCGGCGGGACCTCATCCCCTACTTCGGCCTTCCCTTCTACCGGGCGATGCTCGAGCGTTCCGGCTTCGGCCACGACATCGCCGGCTTCGACGCCGCCGGGGGTGACCCGGGGAAGATGGCGAGCGCTATCTCCGACGGGTTTCTCGAGCTTCTCTGCGCTATCGGGAATGCCGCCGAGGTCCGCGCCGGCCTCCCGGTAGCGCTCGAGCCCGGCCCGGACTGCGCCCTCGTCGCCGATCGCGCACAGGAGGTCCAGGAATGCGTCCGAGATGGCGGCGGCCTTCGCGTCGGGGTCGTCGCCGGCCGCGTCGTATGCGGCGATGTCGGCGCCGA
>CAIKSH010000367.1 GCA_903830015.1 uncultured Solirubrobacterales bacterium
ATCGCCGCCGCTGGTCGTCGCCTATGCGCTGGCCGGTTCGATGCGGGTGGATCTGAGCCGCGACCCGCTCGGCAGCGATGCTCAGGGAAAGCCCGTCTACCTGCGCGACATCTGGCCCTCCAGCGGCGAGATCGCCGACACCGTCCAGGATGCCGTCCAGTCGGACATGTTCCGCAAGAGCTACGGCCAGGTCTACGAGGGCGACGTCAACTGGAACGGCCTTGAGGTGCCCAGCGGGGACCGATACGCCTGGAGCGAGGACTCGACCTACGTTCGCCGGCCGCCGTTCTTCGACGGGATGGGGGCCGAGCCGGAGCCGGTGCAGGACATCCTCGGCGCGCGCTGCCTGGCCCTGCTGGGGGACAGCGTCACCACCGACCACATCTCGCCGGCCGGCTCGATCAAGCGCGACTCGCCCGCCGGGCGTTACCTGGAGGAGAACGGCGTCGCGCCGGCCGACTTCAACTCATACGGTGCCCGGCGCGGCAACCACGAGGTGATGATGCGCGGCACCTTCGCCAACATCCGCCTGCGCAACCTGCTGGCCCCGGGGACCGAGGGCGGCGTCACGCTCCACCAGCCCAGCGGCGAGGAGATGCCGATATACGACGCGGCGATCCGCTACGCGCAGGAGGAAACACCGCTGGTGGTGATCGGTGGGCGCGAGTACGGCTCGGGCTCCTCGCGCGACTGGGCGGCCAAGGGCACCGCCCTGCTGGGCGTGCGGGCGGTGATCGCCGAGAGCTTCGAGCGGATCCACCGCTCCAACCTGGTCGGGATGGGGGTCCTGCCGCTCGAGTTCCCGGCCGGCGAGAGCGCCGCCTCGCTGGGGATCAGCGGCTACGAGGTCTTCGAGATAACCGGGCTGGCCGGTCCGCTGAATGCCGGCGAGCTTCCGCGCCAGGTGACGGTCAACGCCGGCGAGGTGGAGTTCACCGCCACGGTCAGGATCGACACGCCCAAGGAGGCGGAGTACTTCCGCCAGGGCGGAATCCTGCGCTACGTGCTGCGCCAGCTCGCCACGGCGTAGCCGATGCCCCGGTACTACGACCTATCCGCTCCGCTGGTCCCGACCCCCGAAGGCCTGCCCGAGCTGCTGGCCGTGCGGGTCGATCCCTCCTCCCACGCCGACGGAGCCCAAGCGATCGAGTCGATGCTCGGCGTCGGGCCCGAACTCCTTCGTGACGGCGAGGGGTGGGCGGTCGAGACGATTTCGCTGGGGACACACAACACGACCCACGTCGACGCGCCCTGGCACTACAACAGCACGATCCAGGGCTCCCCGGCGGCGACGATCGACGAGCTGCCTCTCGACTGGTTCCATGGCCCGGGCGTAGTGATCGAGGCGCGCGGCCGGGACGAGGGCGACGCGCTCACCGTGGAGGATTTCGAACATGGGCTCCAGCAGGCCGGCCACGAGCTTCAGGCCGGCGACGTAGTCCTGGTGCGGACGGGGGGAGACCGGTTCCTCGACGACCCGGGCTACATGGCGCTCGGCTGCGGGGTCACCGCGCAGGCGACGGTCTGGCTCTGCGACCAGGGGATCAGGCTGATGGGAATCGACGCCTGGGGCTGGGACCGCCCGCTGCACCTGGAGGCCGAAGACGCCAGGGCGGCCGACGAGAAGGGGATCTTCTGGGCCGCCCACCAGTGCGACCGCGCCTACAGCCAGATCGAACGGCTCGCGGGGCTCGACGCCCTTCCGCTGACCGGCTTCGAGGTCTTTGCCTTTCCGCTGAAGGTGGTCGGCGGCAGCGCGGGCCCGGCGCGCGTAGTGGCGATAGAACCCGGCTAGCGGGAGGCTTCAGGCCGGCAGCTCGCCGGAGACCAGCGTCTCGGCGACGAGCTCGTGGTACTCGGGCACGTCGAGCAGGAACGAGTCGTGCCCCCACGGCGACTCGACGTCTACCTGCTCGGCATCCCAGCCGGCAGCCTTCAGGCGGTCGACGATGAAGCCCGAGTGGCCGGCGTCGAAGCGCCAGTCGCTGGAGAACGAGATCGCCAGCACCTTCGTCGGGTTGCCGGCGAGCTTCGCGTCGATTCCCTCCTCCTCGAACGGCGCGAAGTAGTCCATGGTCCGCGTCAGGTAGAGGTAGCTGAGGGCGTCGAAGCGGCTCAGGAAGCTCGCGCCCTGGTGGTGGAGGTAGTGCTCGACCTCGTAGTCGGGTCCCAGGCCCGGCTCGGCTCCGTCCACCCTGCGCTCGTGGCCGAACTTCTCCATGAACGACTCCTCGGAGAGGTAGGTGATGTGGGCCATCATCCGGGCCACCGCGAGCCCGATGTTGGGGTGGCGCTCGCTGTCGTGGTAGCGGCCACCCTGGAAGTCCGGGTCGCGCATGATCGCCTCACGGGCCACCGTGGAGAAAGCGATGTTCATCGGGCTGAGCCGGGCGCTGGCGCATATCGCGACGCAGAGCTCCATGGCCATCGGGTCGTCGATCGCCCACTGCAGGGCCTGCATGCCGCCGAGCGAGCCGCCGATCGCCGCGTGCAGGCGGCCGATTCCGAGATGGTCGAGCAGGCGCCGGTGGACTGTGTTGAGGTCGCGGACGGAGAACATGGGGAACTCGAGCCCGTAGCGCTGGCCGGTCTGCGGGTTGACCGACGACGGGCCGGTCGTCCCCTGGCAGCCGCCGAGAAGGTTGGGCGAGACGACGAAGAAGCGGTCGGTGTCGATCGGCCGGCCGGGGCCGATCAGCCGGTCCCACCAGCCGCGCCGGGCCGGGTCGCCGTGGTGGCCGGCGGCGTGGGCGTCACCGGTGAGGGCGTGGCAGACGAAGACCGCGTTGCTGCGCTCGGCGTTGAGCTCGCCGTAGCACTCCCAGGCGACCTCGACCTCGTCCAGGCGCGCACCCGACTCGAGCACCAGCGGCTCCTGCCCGGTGAAGAGGAGCGCGTCCTGCGTCTCCACCTCACCGAGCCCGCCGGCGCTCACGCCGGGCGCAGCCTCATGCCGGTACGGCCTCCCGCGCCTTGGCCAGGGCCTGGTCGAGGTCCTCGACCAGGTCGTCGATGTTCTCGATGCCGACCGAGAGCCGGACGGTCTCCTGGGTAACGCCGGCCGCCTCCAGCTCCTCGTCGTTGAGCTGGGAGTGCGTGGTCGAGGCGTTGTGGATGGCCAGCGACTTGGCATCGCCGATGTTGGCCAGGTGGCTGAAGAGCTCGAGGTTCTCGATGAACTTCTGCCCGGCCTCGCGGCCTCCCTTGACCCCGAAGGTCACGAGCGCACCGTAGCCCCCTTCGAGGACGCGGTCGGCGACCTCCTTGTAGTCGCTGGAGTCCAGGCCCGGGTAGTAGACCCAGTCGACCGCGTCGTGCTCTTCGAGGTGCCGCGCGATGGCCAGGGCGTTCTCGTTGTGGCGCTCCATCCTCAGGGGCAGCGTCTCGATGCCCTGGAGGAAGAGGAAGGCGTTGAACGGGGAGAGCGCCGCGCCGGTGTTGCGCAGCAGGACCGTGCGGACCCGGCCGATGTAGGCCGCCGGCCCGAGAGCGTCGGCCCAGACCACGCCGTGGTAGCTGGGGTCGGGGCCCACCAGGATGGCGAACTTCTCCGGCTGGGAGCTCCAGTCGAACTTGCCCGAGTCAATGACCACGCCGCCGACTGAGGTGCCGTGCCCACCGATGAACTTGGTCAGCGAGTGGACGACGATGTCCGCCCCGAGCTCGAAGGCGCTGGTGCCGACCGGGGTGGCGACGGTGTTGTCGATGATCAGCGGCACGCCGACGGCGTGCGCCGCCTCGGCCCAGGCCGGGATGTCGAGCACGTTGAGCCGCGGGTTTCCGATCGTCTCGCCGAAGACGAGCTTGGTCTTCTCGTCGGCGAGCTTCTCGACCGCCCCGGGGTCATCGGCGTCGGCCCAGCGAACCTCGATCCCGTACTGGGGGAGGGTGTGGGCGAACAGGTTGTAGGTGCCCCCGTAGAGCTGGCTGACCGAGATGATGTTGTCGCCGGCCTGGGCGATGTTGAGGATCGAGTAGGTCACGGCGGCCTGGCCCGAGGCGGTGACCACGGCGCCGATTCCGCCCTCGAGGTCGGTGAGCCGCTGCTCGAGGACCTCCCAGGTGGGGTTCATGATCCGCGTGTAGATGTTCCCCGGCACGGCGAGCGCGAACAGGTCGGCGGCGTGCTGGGTGTCGTCGAAGACGTAGGAGGTGGTCTGGTAGATCGGGACCGCCCGCGAGTTTGTCGTCGGGTCGGGCTCCTGGCCGCCGTGGAGGGCGATCGTTTCGGCGCGGTGCTTCTTCTCGCTCATGGCTTGGTCTTGCTCCTTGGGTTAGGTGTGCCGGAGAAAATAGCGGAAATCGGATTGGGATTACGGCTTTACGATGGGTCTCCCCCCATTGTGCCGCAGCCGGCCATCGCGCGGGCGATAACCTCGCCGCGATGACGATTCCGCCGGTGCTCCAGACCCTCCTTACTGCCCACGGCCCCTCTGGCTACGAGGGCGATCCGGCTACCGCCTGGCGCGAGGCGGCCGCGGCCTTCTCGAACGACGTTCGCGCCGACGTGATGGGCAGCTCGGTCGCCCTGGTCCCCGGAACGGCCGACGGGCCGTCGCTGGCGCTGGTGGGCCACATCGACGAGATCGGGCTGATCGTCACCCACATCGAGGAGAACGGCTTCCTGCGCTTCATCGGCGTCGGCGGCTGGGATCCCCAGGTCCTCGTCGGCCAGCGGGTCGTCCTGGCCACCGCCGACGGGCCGCTGCCCGGAGTCGTGGGCAAGAAGCCGATCCACCTCCTCGACGCCGACGCCCGCAAGAAGGTGCCGGAGATGAAGGAGATGCACATCGACATCGGCGCCACCGACGGAGAAGAGGCAGCCAAGCTCGTGCGCGTCGGGGACACGGCGGTGATCGCTGGCGAGCCGGTCGAGCTCCAGGCCGGCCGCGTGGCCTCCCGCTCGATGGACAACCGCATCGGCAGCTACGTCTCCTACGAGGCGGCCCGGCTGGTCGCTGAGCAGGGGGGCGCCCCCGGCGATGTATTCGCGGTGGCCGGCGTACAGGAGGAGACCGGGCTCAACGGCGCGCGCACCACCGCCTACTCGCTGCGCCCGGACCTCGCCGTGGCCATCGACGTGACCCACGCCACCGACGCGCCCGGCATCAGCGAGAGCGAGCTCGGAAAGCACCCCTTCGGCTCGGGCCCGGTGATCGAGCGCGGCTCCAACCTGCACCCGAAGGTGAGCGAGATGCTGATCGAGGCCGCCGAGGCCGAGAAGATTCCGTACACGCTCGCCGCCTCGGCACGCAGCACCGGGACCGACGCCGACGCGATCCACGTCTCGCGCGGCGGCGTGCCGACCGGGCTGGTCTCGGTGCCGCTGCGCTACATGCACTCGCCGGTCGAGGTGGTGCAGCTCGACGACATCGAGAACACGGCGAAGCTCCTGGCCGCCTTCGCGATGCGGATCCCGCCCGACGCCACCTTCGAGCGCTGAGCGGCGGGAGCGTGCTGCTCCTCTTCGACATCGACGGCACGCTGCTCATGCGCGCCGCCTCCGAGCACGCCCAGGCGATGCACGAGACCGCCGACGAGCTCTGGGGGGTCGATACCCGGGGCGTGAAGGTGCCCACCGGGGGTCGCACCGACCCGGAGATCATCCGCGCCCTGCTGCGCGGCGCCGGCGTGGAGGATTCCCGGATCGACGAGCGGATCGGCGAGATGGTCCCGGCGCTGGTCGCCCACTATGAGCGGCTCAAGCCCGATGACCTGAGCGGCTTCCTGGCCCCCGGCGCGGTCGAGGCGCTCGACGAGCTTTCGGCCGACGGGGAGCGCCACCTCTCGCTGGTCACCGGCAACGTCCAGGAGATCGGGCGCCGGAAGCTCGAGCTGGCCGGGATCGGCCATCACTTCGCCGAGGGCCAGGGCGGCTTTGCCTGCGACAGCGCTCATCGGCCCGACCTGCCGCCGATCGCCCGCGAGCGGGCGGCGGCGTGGAATGGGGGAGAGCCGTGGCCGCGCGAGTCCACGGTCGTGATCGGCGACACCACGCGCGACATCGCGTGCGCCCGGGCCGACGGGGCGATGGTGGTGTGCGTGCCGACCGGGCCCCAGTCGGCCGACGAGCTGGCCGGGGCCGACACGGTGATCGAGTCGCTCCACGAGCTGCCCGACGCCCTGCGGCGACTTGGCTGAGCCCGGGCGCGCCGCGGCTCAGCCGCGGGTGAGCTTCTTGTAGGTGATGCGGTGCGGGCGGTCGGCCTCTTCTCCGAGCAGCTCGCGGCGGTGCTCGTCGTAGGCCTCGAAGTTCCCCTCGAACCAGGTGACCTGCGAGTCGCCCTCGAAGGCCAGGACGTGGGTGGCCACGCGGTCCAGGAACCAGCGATCGTGGCTGATCACCACCGCGCAGCCGCCGAAGCTGAGCAGCGCCTCCTCGAGGGCGCGGAGCGTGTCGACGTCGAGGTCGTTGGTCGGCTCGTCGAGCAGCAGGAGGTTGCCGCCGCGGCGCAGGAGCTTGGCCAGGTGGACGCGGTTGCGCTCCCCTCCGGAGAGGTCGCCCACCTTCTTCTGCTGGTCTGAGCCCTTGAAGTTGAACGAGCTGACGTACTTGCGGGAGTTCACCTTCTGCTCGCCGACCTCGATCTCCTCGTCGCCGCCGCTGATCTCCTCCCAGACGGTCTTGTCGGGGTCGAGCGCGTCGCGGCTCTGGTCGACGTAGGCCAGCTCGACCGTCTCGCCGACGCGCAGCTCGCCTCCGTCGGGCTTCTCCTCGCCGGTGATCATCCGGAAGAGCGTGGTCTTGCCGGCGCCGTTGGGCCCGATCACGCCGACGATGCCGCCGCGCGGGAGCGAGAAGGAGAGGTCCTCGATCAGCAGCCGGTCGTCGAAGCCCTTGCTCAGGCCCTCGGCTTCGACGACGACGTCGCCCAGGCGAGGCCCGGCCGGGATGTGGATCTGGACCTGGTCGAGCTTGACGTCGGACTCCTGGGCCACGAGCGACTCGTAGTTGGCCAGGCGGGCCTTGGCCTTCTTGCGCCGGCCCTTGGGGTTCTCGCGCACCCACTCGAGCTCGGAGGCGATCGTCCGCTGGCGAGCCTTCTCCTGCTTTTCCTCCTGGGCCAGGCGCGCCTGCTTCTGCTCGAGCCAGCTGGAGTAGTTGCCCTCGTAGGGCAGGCCGCGGCCGCGGTCGAGCTCGAGGATCCAGCCGGCGACGTTGTCCAGGAAGTAGCGGTCGTGGGTCACCGCCACCACGGCGCCCTCGTACTCGGCCAGGTGGCGCTCCAGCCAGGCGACCGACTCGGCGTCGAGGTGGTTGGTCGGCTCGTCGAGCAGGAGCAGGTCGGGCCGGCTTAGGAGCAGCCGGCAGAGGGCCACCCGCCGACGCTCTCCTCCGGAGAGGTTGGAGACGTCGGCGTCGGGCGCGGGCAGGCGCAGGGCGTCCATCGCGTACTCAAGCTGGGTGTCCAGGTTCCAGGCGTCGGCGGCGTCGATCTTCGCCTGCAGGGCGGCGAACTCGTCGGCGGTCTCGTCGGAGTAGTTGGCGGCCAGCTCGTTGAAGCGGTCGAGCAGCGCCTTGGTTTCGGCCACGCCGTCCTCGACGTTGCCCTTTACGTCCTTGGCCTCGTCGAGCTGGGGCTCCTGCTCGAGCAGGCCGACGGTCGCGCCCTCGGCCAGCTCGGCGTCGCCGCGGTACTCGGATTCCTGCCCGGCCATGATCTTCAGGACGGTCGACTTGCCGGCCCCGTTGTAGCCCAGGACGCCGATCTTGGCCCCCGGGTAGAAGGAGAGCGAAACGTCCTTGAGCACCGTCCGGTCGGGCGGAAACTCCTTGGTCAGGCGGTGCATGGTGAAGATGTACTGGGGCGCCATTTGCCCTCACGATAGAGCCGGAAAGGCCCGCGCGGGGGCCGGGCCCATCCTCTAGCCTGAAGTGTTCATGGCCACGGTCCTGGACATCGAGCAGAGCGCCGAGCTGCTCGAGCTCGATCCGCCGTTCGACAAGCGGGCCGTCCAGCTGGCCCGGCGCCGGCAGGCCAAGATCTGGCACCCCGACCTCGCTCCCCCCGGTCGCCAGATCGAGCACGAGCGCCACCTGAAGGCGATCAACGAGGCCGCCGACCAGCTCGAGGAGCTGGCCGAGAACTCGCGGGGCGGCCGGGTGACGGCCAACGCGATCAAGGTCAGCGCCCGTGCCGCCCGGGAGGCCCGGGCCGAGCAGGGCCGCAAGGCCTGGGAGGCCGAGCAGCGCCGACGGGAGGCCGAGGGAGGCACCGACGCCAACGACCCGTTCGCCTCCCAGGTTCCCGACCACTCGGTGGTCCACCGCTACGCGCGCTGCCTCTCCTACCCGGAGTGGGGCGTGGGCACGGTGAGCGGGATCTACTTCACCGGCGAGGGCGACGACGTCCAGCAGTGGGCCCGGGTCCGCTTCCAGGCCGGGGTGCGCACCGTCCCCGCCGGCAGCCTGCAGTTCGTCGACTTCTCCAAGCCCGACGAGGGGGCCGACCGC
>CAIKSH010000368.1 GCA_903830015.1 uncultured Solirubrobacterales bacterium
AGGTCGCCGAGCGGATCAAGGACGCCCGCGGCTACGGAGAGATCGCCGAGAACGCCGAGTACGACGACGCCAAGAACGAGCAGGCGATGCTCGAGGCGCGTATCGCCCAGCTCGAGGAGCGGATCCGCGCGGCCAAGGTCGTAACCAAGAAGAGCGTCTCCAAGGACACCGTCCAGGTCGGCAACATCGTCCACGTAAAGGACGAGAAGACCGGCAAGTCCCAGAAGTTCACCATCGTGGGATCGGCCGAGGCCGACCCGGCGGAGATGAAGGTCTCCAACGAGTCGCCGATCGGCGCCGCGCTCATCGGCGGCAAGCGCAACCAGGTGGTAACGGTCAAGGTGCCGAGGGGGCCGGCGCGCAAGCTGAAGATCACCAAGATCGACGTCGGCCTGTAGCCGCGTCATGATGTCGCTCACGTGAGCGAGGAACCGAGCGACCTGCTCGCCGCCAGGCGGGCCAAGCTGGAGCGCATGCGCGAGCAGGGGGTCGACCCCTTCCCGCACGACTATCCCGGCGTCACGGCCATCGCCGAGGTGGCCGCGGCCCACGCCGGCCTGGCCGACGGCGAGGAGACCGACGCCTCCTACCGGGTGGCCGGTCGCCTGGCCGCCCGCCGGGGCCAGGGGAAGATGGCCTTCCTGGACCTCGTCGACCGCAGCGGCCGGATCCAGCTCCAGGCGAAGTCCGACGTACTGGGCGAGGAGGCGATGGAGAGGCTGCTCGACCTCGACCTCGGCGACCTCTTGGGGGTCGACGGGACCGTCTTTGCCAGCCGGACCGGGGAGCTCACGCTCCGGGTGACCGACTTCGCCGTCCTGGCCAAGAGCCTGCGTCCGCCGCCCGACAAGCACCACGGCCTCCAGGACGTGGAGACACGGCAGCGACGCCGCGAGCTCGACCTGATGGCCAACGAGGAGGCCCGCGAGCTGTTCATGACCCGCGCGAAGGTGATCAGCACCCTGCGCGGCTACCTGGACTCCCACGGCTTCGTGGAGGTCGAGACGCCGGTCCTGCAGCCGCTCTACGGCGGCGCCCTGGCGCGCCCCTTCACCACCCACCACAACGCGCTGGACCGCGAGCTCTACCTGCGGATCGCCACCGAGCTCTACCTCAAGCGCTGCGTGGTCGGGGGGCTCGAGCGCGTCTACGAGCTGGGCAAGGACTTCCGCAACGAAGGCCTGTCGACCAAGCACAACCCGGAGTTCACGATGGTCGAGTGGTACGAGGCCTACGCCGATTACTCGGACGCCATGGCCCGGGTCGAGCAGGCGGTGGCCGCGGTGGCCGGGGCGGTCGGCTACGAGGGGGAGTACGACCTCACGCCCCCGTGGCCGCGGATCGCGCTGGCCCAGGCGGTCCTCGACGAGACGGGCATCGACATTCGCGCCAACCCGGACCGCGAGTCGCTGGTTGCCGCCATCGAGGCTTCGGACCGCGCCGAGCTCGAGGTCGAGGACCACGCCTGGCCCAAGCTCGTCGACGACCTGCTGAGCAAGTACGTCGAACCGAAGATCACCAACCCCGTGTTCATCATCGACTACCCGGTCGAGCTCTCCCCGTTCGCCAAGCGCCACCGCAGCGAGGAGGGGCTGGTCGAGCGCTTCGAGGCCTTCTGCGGCGGGATGGAGTTCGCCAACGCCTTCTCGGAGCTCAACGACCCCGACGAGCAGCGTCGCCGCTTCGAGGAGCAGGTCCGGCTGGGCGAGGCCGGCGACGAGGAGGCCCAGCCCTACGACGAGGGCTACGTGGAGGCCCTCGAGCAGGGGATGCCGCCGACCGCCGGCGTCGGCCTGGGGATCGACCGCCTGGTGATGATCATGTGCGGGAAGAGCTCGATCCGCGAAGTGGTTCTCTTTCCCGCTATGCGCGACTAAACCGCGGGGAATACCGCGACGGCGCCGGGTTTCCCGCTGTTAGACTCGCCGGTAGGCGAAAGCCGCTTCTCCCCGTGATCCATAAGGCCGTCAGGCCCGGAATCTAGGGTGGGGCAGCGGCAGTCAGACGACCCCGCAAAACACCGACCCCCTTCACAGACCACCCACACCAACACCCGGCCCCAGACCACCAGGAAGGACAGACCCCTCGATGTTCGAGCGTTTCACCGAAAGAGCCCGCCAGGTGGTCGTCCTTGCCCAGGAGGAGGCC
>CAIKSH010000369.1 GCA_903830015.1 uncultured Solirubrobacterales bacterium
CGCTGCTGCACGATCTCCGTGCGTTCGGCGGGGAGCGTCTCGGTGAGAGATTCTGAGGGCTCAACAGGGAATCGTGTTACCGGACGGCTCTGGCTGCTGAGCGAACCCGTCCCGGCGCGCTGCCGCAGCTAGTCAGCCGGTGAAGGAGGGCTCGGTCTGTGCCAGGCGAACTGTTCGGCTGAGCGACTGAGCTGCTCCACCGGTGGGCGTGAAGCTGACCGTCACGCGAAGTCGAAGGGACCTGCCCTGGAGTCTTTTGGCCGTCGAGTAGCTGAGACGGCAGCCGATCCGAACCGTTCGTGCCCTTGTAACCAAGGAGGTCGAGCGGCAAGCCGTAGCCGGCGCTGCAGCCCGGCTTCCGCGCGCACCTACGAGGACCCCGCGCTGGGTTAGCCGGCCCGGGCCGGGGACCCGGATGCGCACCTGAAGCCTGGAGCTTCCGGAGGCCATCCTCATCTTGCCGGTCGAGACCGAAGTACCGGGGGCGCTCTCCGGGACATCTTTCTCCGGCGCTGTAACGGCAGGTACTTCGCTGCTTTCGCCACCTGTCCCCGGAGACGGAGGGGATGAAGGTGGCGGGGATCCCGGAGCAGGGGCGGTATAGCTATCGGGTACGTAGAGTTCTGTGATGACCGTCGGCCCGTCGAACGTTGGACCGGCTTCCGGGCCTGTAGCGCCACCGGCGAAGAGGATCCGGCCGTCGTTCAGGACGGGCGGATTGTCGACATTCATCTGGCGGCGTGCAATGAACATCGTCCCTGCCGGGCTGAAGGTGCCGGTGGCCGGGTCGAAGATGTCGGCCGAGCTGTTCGGGGCCCCGCCCCAGGCGGCTGCACCGCCTGCCACGAGGACGCGGCCGTCGGGAAGCGGCGCGATATAGCCCTGCGACCTCGGTGCGCTCATAGTGCCGGTTGTTGCCGTGAACACTCCGGTGGCCGGATCGAATACCTCAGCGCTGGCTTCCTGGGCCATCTGGTTTCCGCCCGTCGCGCCGGCGAGCAGCACCTTGCCGTTGGCCATGAGCGTGGCCATCGACGCCGTGCGCGCTACGACCATCAGCCCTGGGTTGGTGGTGAAGCTGTTAGTGGCAGGGTCATAGATCTGGGCCCTCTTGGCCGTGCCCCAGTCGCCGGCAACCAGGACCTTCCCGTCGGGGAGCTTGGTGGCCGTCCCGGTGGCATTGGAGAAAGACCCGCTCGGCTGGCCGGTGGTAGGGCTGAAGGTCCCCGTAGGCCCGCTGTTCGGGTCGTAGAGGTCGGCGTTCAGGGCTCCGGAGCAGCAGCCGTGACTCACGAGCACCTTTCCGTTATCGAGCCTCGTGACCAGTGGCCAGACCCGATTTCCGCTCATGGTGCTCGAGACGTTGGTGAAGGTTCCGGTAGCCGGGTCAAACAGCTCTGCAGTGGTGCGCGGGCCGCTGCTGTCGCTCTGGCCTCCGACAATCAGCACCTTGCCGCTTGCGAGCAGGACGCCTCGGCCGATGATCCGCTGTTCGGCCATCTGCCCGGGGGTGAGGGTGAAGGTTCCGGTGGCCGGGTCGTAGATCTCGGCGGTCTTCGTGATCGTGTTTCCGGTGGTCCGGCCCCCGGCGACCAGGACCTTCCCATCGGCAAGCTTTACGACCATTGGATTGGCGCGGGCGACGTTCAGGTCACCGGTGCGTTCGAAGCCGGCAGCGAGGGCGCCGGGCGAAGGAAGGAAGGCGGCCGCGAAGACGGCGGCCGCGATTAACTTAGGAACCGCAAACCTCTCAGTCATCATCGCCTTTTATACACGCATTAGTCCCTCGATAAGCCACCAGATCGACGGCGCTCGGGAGACCGGTAACCCAGACACCCCCGCTCTGGTAAAAGAGACAGATGGACTCGACGCCGGATGACCGGTTCACCGACGAGGCGCTGGGCGAAACCGTCCTGACCCGGCGCCAGGCC
>CAIKSH010000370.1 GCA_903830015.1 uncultured Solirubrobacterales bacterium
GAAGGGGCTGGCCCGGGACGGCATGACCATGGTCGTGGTCACTCACGAAACCGGCTTTGCCCGCGAGGTTGCCGACTCGGTGGTCTTCATGGACGACGGCGTGGTGGTCGAGGAGGCCCCGCCCGAGGAACTGTTCAGCAACCCGCAGCACGAGCGCACGAAGCGCTTCCTGGCCACGGTTCTCTAGGCAGCGGCCTCCCCGGCCACCGGGAGCGTGAGCTGCCCCGGACCGGCGACCGCGGCGGGGCCGGCGAAACCGGTGACCCCGACGCCCAGGAGACGGACCGGGCGCGGCGGCGAGTACTCGCGCAGGAGCTCGATCGCGACCTTCCCGATCTCGGAGGCACCGGCCACCTCCTGGGGAAGGGTTCGGGCCCGGGTCACCGTTGTCCAGTCGTCCAGGCGCACCTTGATCCTCACCGTCCGCCCGCGCCGTCCGCTGCGGGCCAGCCCGGCAGCCAGGTCGCTGGCCAGCGCCAGGAGCCTCTCCTCCATCTCCTCGGCCCCGGCGATGTCGAAATCGAAGGTTGACTCCCGCGACTCGCTTACCGCCTCGCGCTCGGTGACGATTTCGTCGGAGGCCTCGAAGTGTGAGAGGGCCAGCAGGTGCGGGCCCTGGCGCTCACCGAAATGCCCGGCCAGCCAGCCCGGATCGCAGCGGGCCAACTGGTCGATCGTCCCCACGCCCAGGGCTTCGAGCTTGGCTGCGGTCTTGGGGCCAATCCCGGGAATCATCCGGGGGCTCTCGCCGCGGAAGCGCAGGAAGGCCTGGCGCCGGTCCAGAACGACGAAACCGGCCGGCTTCTCTGCGTCGGAGGCGATCTTGGCCACCAGCCGGTTCGGCCCGATTCCCACAGAAACGCTCATTCCGGTGAGGATCGAGACCTCCGCAACGACCCGGCGCACGGCGCTCTTGGGCGAAAGGAGCCCGGAAAGGTCGAGGAAGGCCTCGTCCAGGCCCAGCTGCTCGACCCGGGCGATGTGCTCCCGCACCACCGCCATGACCCGCTCGGAAACCTCCTTGTAGGCGGCAAAGTCGGGGGCGATAACCGTCGCCTGGGGGCACAGGCGCAGCGCCTGGGAGGCCGGCATGGCCGAGCCGACGCCGTACCGGCGGGCCTCGTAGGAAGCGGTGGTGACCACGGCCCGCGGGCCGCTGCCGGCGACGATCACCGGAAGGCCGCGCAGCTCCGGGCGCCGCTGAAGCTCCACCGCGGCGTAGAAAGCGTCCAGATCAATATGGGCAACCGGACCCGGCACCGATTCAGGGTAGGTGCGGAGGGCGATGGAATGCAGGAAACGCCATTCCGGTGGTGATCCTAGGTAGGGTTACCGCCGTAATCGGCGAAGTTGAAGGTCGGTCCCGGTCGGGGCCGGCAAACTGCCCCTAGGAGGAGCAATAGTGAGTGATCTGATGCAAACTTCCACGCAGGAGACGTGGCTCTGGATCGGGACGATCGGCATGGCCATCGGCGCGTTCGTGATCTATTTCCTCGGCGCGAAGATGAAGGAGCGCCACCACGCGATCACGGGTTTCTTCGTGTGCGCCATTGCTGCCTGCATGTACCTGCTCATGGCCTTCGGCCAGGGCGACGTCGTCGTATCCAAGGCGACGCTGGCCATCACCCCGATCGGGGTCGGTGCCGACGTCAATGCCGAGCTGGTCTACTGGGCCCGCTACCTGGACTGGGTCTTCACGACGCCGCTCCTGCTCATCGGCCTGATGACCGTTGGGCTCAAGGCGCTCAGCACCACCGGTGAGGTCGTCCGCGAGCGCGCGGCGCTCGTCGGTGGCGTAATCGGGGCCGACGTCCTGATGATCCTGACCGGCCTCTTCGGGGCGCTCTCGCTGAATGACAACCACAAGTACGTGTGGTTCGCCATCTCCTGCGGGTTCTTCCTCGCGGTGCTGGTGCTCATCTGGGGCCCGATCCGGGCTGCCGCAGCCGAACAGGGCGCCGGAGTGGCAGCGCTCTACGGGAAGCTCCTGGGCATCCTGACCGTGCTGTGGTTCATCTACCCGGTCCTCTGGATCCTCGGAACCGAGGGCACGGGCACGATCAGCCTCAACACCGAGGTGATCGTCTTCACGATCATCGACCTTGCCGCCAAGGTCGGCTTCGGAATCCTGCTGGTTGTCGGGGTCAAGAAGCTCGACACCGCCGGCGCGGGCAGCTCCGCCCCGGCGGCGGCGACCAACTGATCGCCGCCCGATAGGACGGAACTGGCCCCCGGACGCTTCGGCGCCGGGGGCCTTTTTCGTTCCAGGGCCGCTCAGGCGGCCGCTGCGAGCGGGCTCTCTTCGAACTCGTCGCGGAGCTTGCCCAGGCCGAGCCGGATGCGGCTCTTGGCAGTGCCCAACGGCACGTTTACCCGCTGGGCGACCTCCTGGGCGGTGAGCCCACCCCAGTAGGCCAGGACCACCGCTTCACGCTGCTGTTCGGGAAGGGTCTTCAGGGCACTCGTGAGGTCACGCCGGGCCGAACGCTGCTCGACCACCCGCTCGGGGCCCTCGGGGCCCTTCTCGCCCTCCACCGCGACCTGCACCTTGAGCCGGTCACCGGCGCGACCGGAAGCCTGGCCCTCACGCCACAGGTCGAGCGCGCGGCTGCGTCCCATGAGGCGCAGGTAGCTGCCGAGCTCCCCACGGCGCGAATCGAATGCCTCGGGCTTGCGCCAGACCTTCATGAAGACGTCCTGGACGACGTCCTGGGCCTGGGCCTGGTTGCCGAGAATCCGGTAGGCGGCGGCGTAGACGCCGCGGTGATGCTGCTCGTAGACCTCGGAGTAGATGTTGGGATCGCTGAGATTCATGCGTTTCCTTTCCGATGCTTCTTCAACAGCTTGTTCAACCTTACCACAATGTTGTTGAAGGTTAGTGCCTGGCCGGACAGACCCCTCGCTGGCCTATAAACTCGGCCTATGGCGAACCCCGACCGCCTATCCGGGCTGGACGCAGCCTTCCTCGAGCTGGAACGAGGCGGTGCCCACATGCACGTCGCCTCGGTCATGACCTTTGAGGGCTCGCCCCCCTCTTACGAGGAGCTCTTCGAAGCGATCGGCGACCGCCTGCACCTCGTCCCGCGGTACCGGCAGAAGCTCGCCCGGGTGCCGCTGGGCCTCGGGCGCCCGGTCTGGGTCGACGACCCCAGCTTCAACCTCCTTTACCACCTGCGCCATACCGCTCTGCCCCAGCCGGGTTCGAACGCCCAGCTCGCCGCCCTGGCCGCCCGGATCTTCGCCTCCCGCCTGGACCGCTCGAAGCCGCTCTGGGAGATCTACCTCGTCGAGGGGCTCGAGCCGGCCCCCGACGGCACCGAGCGCTTCGCCGTGATCGCCAAGACCCACCACGCCCTGGTGGACGGCATCTCGGGCGTGGACATCACCGCCGTCCTGTTCTCGACAGCCCAGGACGCCGCGCCGGTCGGGCCGCCGGCCTCTCCGTGGGCGCCACGGCCCCAGCCGACCGAGGGCGAACTGGTGGCCGGGGTCATCCAGGACGGCCTCTCCGACCCGCTGGCGCCGGTTCGGGCGACGAGCCGCATGCTCCGCGACCCTTCCCGCGCGGTGGGCCGGCTGGCCGAAAAGCTCGAGGTAACCGGCTCGCTGCTCATCAGCAGTACCGGCGCGGCCCCCGACACGCCGTTGAATCGCAGGATCGGTAGCCACCGGCGCTACGGCTGGGTCAACGCGCCCCTTGATCTCTTCAAGGAGATCAAGAACGGGCTCGAGGGAACGATCAACGACGCGGTGCTGACCACCGTGGCGCTCGGGCTGGGCCGCTGGCTGCGCCGGCGCGGCGTCGACACCGACGGCCTCGTCCTGCGGACCATGGTCCCGGTCTCGGTGCGCACCACCGAGGAGCAGGGCGGCCTGGGCAACCAGGTCTCGGCCCTCTGGGCACCGCTGCCGGTCGGGGAGAGCGACCCGTCGATCGCCTTCCGGGCCGTCCGCGACGCCATGGGCGACCTCAAGAGCTCAGACCAGGCCCTGGGGGCCGAGACGATCACCGAGATCGCCGGCTTTGCCCCGCCGACCATCGCCAGCCAGGCGGCCAAGCTCCAGGCCCGACAGCGCCTCTTCAACCTCACCGTCACCAACGTCCCCGGTCCCCAGACCCCGCTCTACCTCGTCGGTCGCCGGATGACCGCGATCTACCCGGTCGTGCCCCTGTCGGAGAAGACAGCGCTTGGCGTGGCCGTCATGAGCTACTGCGGACGACTCTGCTTCGGCCTGCTGGCCGACTACGACGCGATGCCCGACCTCGGTGACGTGGTCGAGGATTTCGAGGCGGCCATGTTCGAGCTCGCCCTGGCGGCGGAGACCACGCGCCAGCCCACGCCGGTCCGCGAGCGTCATCTCTCCCAGACCGCCGTTACGCCGGGCACCGTCTCGTACGCGGAAGCCTGATTCCTTGCGCCTGGCCCTCGCCCAGCTGGACCCGGTGGTAGGCGATGTCCCCGGCAACCGGGAGCTGCTGGCCCGGGCCATCGGCCAGGCGCGGGAGGCCGAAGCCGACCTGCTGGTCTCCGCCGAGCTGGCGGTCACTGGGTACCCGCCCGAAGACCTCCTCCACAAGCGCCATTTCCTGCGGGACGCCGGCGAGGCGATCGGCGAGCTGGCCACCCTCTGCGGCGGGATGACCGCGGTTATCGGCTACCCGCAGGCCGACGGCGACCGGGTCTACAACGCCGCCGCGGTAATCGTGGACGGCCGCCACGTGGCCAGCTACCGCAAGATCCACCTCCCCAACTACGGCGTCTTCGACGAGCACCGCTACTTCACGGCGGGCGACCGCCCCGCCGTGATCGATATCGGGGACGTACGGGTCGGCCTGACGATCTGCGAGGACATCTGGCTGACCGGGCCGCCGGCGACCGCCGAGGCGCAGGCCGGGGCCGGCCTGATCGTCAACCTCTCGGCTTCGCCGTGGCAATACGCCAAGGGCCACCTCCGCGAGGAGATGCTCCGCGAGCGCTGCCAGCAGACCGGCGCCGCGATCGCCTTCTGCGGACAGGTGGGCGGCCAGGACGAGCTGGTCTTCGACGGCCATTCCCTGGTGCTGGACGCCGGCGGCGCCATCGTTGCCCGCGCCTCGCAGTTCGAGCCCGAGCTGCTCATATGCGACATCGAGCCCGTTGCACGCGAGGTCAGCGACCCGGGCGCGGCCGACGTATTGGCCAGCGCTGCGGCCGCCCAGGCGGCGGGCGTGCCGCTGCAGGCCCGCGTGGCCGAGGCCCTCGATGACGACGAGGCGGTCTACCGGGCCCTGGTGCTGGGCACCCGCGACTACACCGACAAGAACGGCTTCCCCGGCGTGGTCCTCGGCCTCTCCGGCGGCGTCGACTCGGCCCTCGTAGCCTGCGTGGCCGTGGACGCCCTCGGGCCCGAGCGGGTGGCCTGCGTGACGATGCCCTCGCAGTACACCTCCTCCGGAACCTACGACGACGCTCACGCCCTGGCGGCTGCCCTTCACGTGGACCTGGTTGAGCTGCCGATCGGCGACGTGCTGGACGCCTACCTCGAGAAGCTCGGGCCGCTGTTCCAGGGCCATGAGCCGGACATCACCGAAGAAAACCTCCAGGCACGGATCCGCGGGAACTACCTGATGGCGATCTCCAACAAGTTCGGCTCCCTGGTCCTGACCACGGGCAACAAGTCGGAGATGGCGGTCGGCTACTCCACCCTCTACGGCGACAGCGCCGGCGGTTTTGCCGTCATCAAGGACGTGCCGAAGACCCTCGTCTACCGGCTCTGCGAGCTGCGCAACCGCCGGCCCGACCACCCGATTCCGGAGACGATCCTCACCCGGGCCCCCTCGGCCGAGCTGCGTCCCGACCAGAGCGACCAGGACTCCCTTCCCCCCTACGACGTGCTCGACCCCCTGATCGAGGGTTACGTGGAGCAGGACCAGGGCATCGACGAGCTGGTCGCGTCCGGATTCGACCGGGAGACCGTGGAGAGGGTCGCCTCGCTGATCGACCGTGCCGAGTACAAGCGTCGCCAGCAGCCACCGGGGGTGAAGGTGACCGGAAAGGCCTTCGGGCGCGACCGCCGGATGCCGATCACCAGCCGCTACCGCGGCTGATGTCCGGGCACTGGTCAAGGCGCCGCGAGGACGGCGTCGAGATATCCACCGATCCGGGCCGGCTCGACCTCGACCGGACCCACGCCGCGGTTGCCGCCAGCTTCTGGTGTGAGGGGATTCCGCGGCCGGTATTCGACCGCGCGCTCGAACACTCCCTCCCCTTCGGCCTCTACCTCCAGGACGGCGACCAGTGCGGGTTCTGCCGCGCGATGACCGATACGGCGGTCTTCGGATACCTGACCGACGTGATCGTCTTCGAGGGCCACCGCAGCGAGGGTCTCGGGACCTGGATGGTCGAATCGGTGCTCCTCCACCCCGACATGCAGGCCCTGCGGCGCACGCACCTGGCCACCCGCGACCGCCAGGAGCTGTTCGGCCGGCTCGGGTTCCGGCTCGACGCCCAGCCCGGGATGCAGATGGACATCGTCCGCGAACCGGGCGAGCTCTGGCCGGCGGACGGCTAGGCCTGCGGAAGGGGGCGGACCGCGATCGTCATCCGCACGATCGCGCACAGCCGCCCCTCGTCGTCGGTCAGGTCCACCTCCCACACCCATGTCGTCCGGCCCCGGTGGCGCCGGCGTGCCTCGGCGTGGATGGTGCCGCCGGTGACCGGCCGCAGGAAGCTCGTCTGGTTGGAAAGCCCGACGGCGATCATGCCCTCCGGGATCACCGCCGCCGCGGTAGCCGCCGAGGCGAGCGACTCAGCTATGGCCGCCAGGACGCCCCCGTGGACGATCCCGTAGGGCTGCTTGTGGTGGTCGGCGACCTCAACGGTTCCCCGGGCCAGCTCAGGCCCGGCAACCTCATACTGCAGGCCGATGAGAGCGTCGAAGGTCCGGTCGAGCGGGACGAGGGGGTCGAACTCGGGCGCCGGGCCGGACTCCTCCATGGCGGGGACCCTACCGGCAGGGCTGCTCTAGGCTCTCTGGCGATGGCGTCGATCAACGACCTCCCGCCCGACCAGCTGGCCGTCCTGCGCATCCTCCTGGCCCAGCAGGGCAGCTACGCGCAGATTGCCGGCTCGCTGCGCATCCAGGAGCGCGAGGTTCGCAGCCGGGCCGTAACCGCGCTCGACTCCCTGGCCTCGGTGGAGCCACCTCCCGATGCCGAGCGCGACGCCACGGCCGACTACCTGCTGGGCCAGCAGGATGAGGCGACCGGCCAGGAGACCCGCG
Source organism: uncultured Solirubrobacterales bacterium (assembly GCA_903830015.1). Taxonomy (GTDB): domain Bacteria; phylum Actinomycetota; class Thermoleophilia; order Solirubrobacterales; family Solirubrobacteraceae; genus F1-60-MAGs163. The sequence continues at coordinate 7,264 of CAIKSH010000370.1, forward strand.
CCATGCTCGCCGACTCGCCGGCCGCGCTGGCCTGGGCAGGCTCGCTGCGTGAGCCGCTGGCCGAGCTGTCCTCCGGCAGTCTGCCCCGGCTGCCCGAGGCCGGCGCCGGGGCGCCCCGCCTGGCCGAGGACGACGACGGGCTCGCGCCGGTCGCCCCGGCCGCTGCGGCCGCGGGCGTCGCCGCATCCCCGGCAGCCTCCAGCGACGGCGAACGTCGCTACGGCCGGCTGCTGCTCGCCGGAGCCGGGGCGCTGGCCCTGGTCGCCGTCGGCCTGGTGATCGGCCGCGCCACCGCCCCGAGCGACCAGCCGACGACCTCCGGCGCCACCAACGCCGCCCAGCGTGACGCCAACGCCACTCCGGTTGCCGCAGCGCGGCTAAAGCCGCCTCCGGGAGCGCCGGCCCCCAAGGCCCTGGGGATTGCCCAGTTCGCCCGCGAGCAGGGCCGCAACGTCCTCGGAGTGGCCGCTCAGGACATGCCGAAGACGCCGAAGGGCTCGGGGTACGGCGTCTGGCTCAGCGGTGGCGCCTCCGAGCCGGTCTGGCTCGGCTTCTTCTCAGCCGTGAACCGGCAGGGCCAGATCGGGGCCCAGGCCGTGGTGCCGGTCAACCCGACCACCTACAAGACGGTGCTGATCACGCGGGAGGGCTCCCGCAACCCCAAGAGCCCCGGAACCACATACCTGAGCGGCGCCATCACCGGCACCGGCGGCTGAGCCTCCCTACAGCAGCTTGCCGGGGTTCATGATCCCGTCCGGGTCCGCCTTCGCCCGGGCACCCCGGAGCATCGAGATGCCGAGCCGGCCGTCCTCGTGCTTGAGGTAACGGCGGTGGTCGGCCCCGATTCCGTGATGGTGGGTGATCGTGCCACCGGCCCCGACGATCGCCTCGCAGGCCGAGCGCTTGACCTTCTCCCACTGGCCGACCGGGTCCTCCTGGTCCTGGAGGGCCAGGAAGGTGAAGTAGAGGCAGCAACCGGTCGGGTAGACGTGGGAGATGTGGCAGCCCACGACCGGCGCCTGCTCGCCGAGCGCCTCGCGGACCGCGGCGTAGAGGACCGGCGCGTTCGACCAGGTCGTCGCCGTCTCCAGCGTCTCGACCATGACGCCGCGGCCCATCAGGTCATCCCGCAGGTACGGCCCTTCGAAGCGGCCGCGGGCCCACGCCCGGCCGGGCCCGGTGCCGATGCTCACCGCCCCGAAACCCTTCATCGCGGCTACCGCCTGCGCCCGCCGGCCCTGCGTGGTACCGGCGGGGCCCTCCCAGCCCAGCACCGCGAGCGCCGCCGACTCGACCGGCGCCCCGCGGGCCTTCAGGTACCGGGCCAGCACGCTGCGGCGCGCTCCTTCCAGTCCCGCCGCGGCGAGGAAGAACTCGGTCTCGTCCTCATCGGAGAGGCGCGTGATATCCGGCTGGACGCCCTCCTGGGCCAGCCTCCGGAAGGCGGCCGCCCCGGTCTCGAAGCTCGGGAAGACGAAGGCCTCGTAGCGGGTCTCCTCCGGCCGGGCCGCCAGTTCGACCTCCACCTCGGTAATCACGCCGAAGGTGCCCTCCGAACCCAGGACGAGCTCGCGCAGGTCTGGTCCGGCGGCACTGGCCGGCCTCGCATCGAGCCCGAGCGTTCCGGCCGGTGAGACCAGCTGCACTCCGCGCACGAGGTCATCGATCCGCCCGTAGCCGCTCGAAGCCTGGCCGGCCGACCGGGTGGCCACCCAGCCCCCGACCGTCGAGTACTCAAAGCTCTGCGGAAAATGGCCGAGCGTGAGGCCGTGGCGCGCCAGCGCGTATTCGACCTCAGGGCCCCGCAGTCCGGCCCCGAGCCGCGCCAGGCGCGCAACGCCATCGACCGAGGAGACCGAGCGCAGCCGGCCGGTGTCCAGGGTGACGACCGCCTCGTGGGAGCCCCTCAGCGGCTCGATGCCCCCGACCACGCTGGTACCGCCACCGAACGGAACTACGGCGATCTCCTTCGCCGAGCAGTACCGGAGCAGCCCGGCCACCTGCTCCGCGTTGTCGGGGTAGAGGACCGCGTCGGGCATCGGGACCTTCCCCCCGGCCCGCATGCGGACCAGGTCGGGGTACCCCTTGCCGGCGGCATGCCGGAGCCGGTCGGCGAAGCCGGTGGAGAGCCCGTCTTTCCCGACGATCGCCGAGAGTTGGCGCAGGCGCTTGCCTGAGAGGCGCACCTTCGGCTCGGAAAAGTCCGACAGATCAGCCGGAGCGACGTAGGGGCCGATTCCCCCCAGCCGCTCGCCAAGCCATTCGAGCAGGTGGGCGTTCTCGGACGGGGCCCGCTCGTCCTCTCCCCAGCCCCAATAGCGCATCTCACCGGCTGCCATGGAGCTCCTCCAGGGTCTCGAGCGCCTCGTCGATGTGCCGGCGGGTGGCCCCGCGGAAGAGGAAGCCGCCCAGGCGCGCCATGCCGCGCAGCTGGCGGCTCACCTCGATGGTCACCAGCGTCCCGTCCGCCGAGCCGCCGAGCTCGATGAGCGTCTCCGAGCTCCTGAGCACCTTCCCGAACGGGTCGTCCCCCAGTTCCTGGGCAAAGCGCCACCGAACGGGCTTCTCCCGCTCGAGGACGGTGAAGTCGGCACGCAGGTCGCGGCCGGCGTCGGTCCGCAGGACCTCGGTAAACCTGTCGCCCGAGCCGGAGATGCCCTCAACCCTGATCACCCGCGGCCACCAGGTCGGGAGCTGTCCCGGGTCGCTCACCCGGCCCCAGAGCTCGGACTGGGGCGCGTCGATGGAGCGGCTTCGGCGGACCTTCGGCATCTCAGGACTCCGGGAAGACCACGAGGCTGCTGACCGGCAGCGGGTTCAGGAGCTCGCGGCCTCCCAGGCCGTCGAGCTCGATAAGGAAGGAGAAGCCGGCAACCTCGCCCCCGCTCTTCTCCACCAGCTCCTGGACGGCACGGGCGGTTCCGCCGGTAGCGAGCAGGTCGTCGTGGACCAGCACGCGATGGCCTTCTGAGATGGCGTCGTCGTGCAGCTCCAGGGTCTCGTCGCCGTACTCCAGCGAGTAGGCGGCGCTGAGCGTCGCGTAGGGCAGCTTTCCCGGCTTGCGCGCCATCACGAAGCCGCAGTCCAGCGCCGAGGCCAGCGCAGGCCCGAGCAGGAAGCCCCGGGCCTCGGCGCCGATGACCACGTCGGCCCCGAACTCCCGGGACTCACCGGCCAGCCGCTCGACGGCCTGGCGCAGCGCCTCCCGGTCGGCCAGGAGCGGAGTGATGTCCCGGAAGTCGATTCCGGGCGCCGGGAAGTCGGGGATCGTCCTGATGAACGACTCGAGCCCGGTCACGAGACCAGCGAACGCAGGTCCCCGACGAGCAGGAGGTGCTTGAGGTGCGTGGTGACCGCCGCCAGGTCTTCGAGGGCCTCGGTGGCCTCCTTGCGCCGCTCGGCGTTTCGGGAGCGCAGGCCCGGCGAGAGGATCTGCTGGAGAAGGGCCGCTTCGCGATCGGCCGAGCTCTTGAAGACCCTCAGGTTGCGGCCTTCGACCCCGTAGCGCGAAAGCTCGACAGCCGCCATCACGATTTCGCATTCGGTGGCGCTGAAACTCTCCTCGCCCGGGTCGCCGGAGCCGCGGATCAGCCCGAACTCCAGCAGCTGGTCCACCAGTTCCGGGCGGGCCTTGGTCTCCTCGATCAGCTCTTCACGGGTAAAGCGCGCCTCGGGGGCCGTGGGCACCACCGAGGGCAGGCGCCCGGGCCGCTTGCTGGCAGTGCCCTTTCCCTTGGCCGGCGTGGCCGCGTCGGAGCGCCCGACGGCCAGCTCCTGGCGGATCACCTTCAGCGGGAGGAACTCGTCGCGCTGGAGCCGCAGGATCGTCCGCAGCCGCGCAACGTCGGCCTGCGAGTAGAGCCGGTAGCCGCCCGGGGTCCGGTTCGGCGCCAGCAGCCGCTGGTTCTCCAGGTAGCGAATCTTCGAAATCGAAATGTCGGGGAACTCGGTCGAGAGCGTCTTGCAGACCGCCCCGATGGTCATCGGCTTGGTGCGCCGCGGCTCGGGGCGGGCCGGGGACGAGGCAAGCTTCTTCTGGGCCTGGCGGGCGGTCGGCATCAGCGGGAGAAGAAGGTCAGTTTGAACTTGCCGATCTGGAGCTCGTCGCCGTCCTCGAGCTCCTGGCTGTCGACCCGCTGGCGGTTGACGTAGCTCCCGTTCAGCGAGCCCAGGTCGTCAATGAACCAGGCGTTGCCGCGGCGCACGAAGAGGGCGTGGTTGCGCGAGACGGTGATGTCGTCGAGGAAGATCTCGTTCTCGGGGCCGCGGCCCACTCCCAGGCGCTCTCCCTCCAGCGCGAAGCTCTCCCCCACGCGGCCGCCGCCGGAGCGGATCACCAGGGCGGCGCCCTCGGCGTCGACGAGCTCGTCGATCTCGACCGGGATCAGTTCGCCGCTCTCCTGGTCGATCCGGTAGGTCGCCGTCGACTCGCGCTGCTGCTCTCCGGGGTCGCCGATGTAGGCACCGCACTTCTGGCAGTACGAGGCGCCTTCAGAGTTGGCGAAAGAGCATTCCGGGCAGTGCAGGGCGGTCACGCGGTCGCGAGCATACCAGCGGAAAAGTGACCATCAACTTCAGGTTGAGGTCTTGCTTTCGGCGATCTGGCGGCGCGCGGACACCAGGTACATCGCGCTGGCCACGTAGAGCAGGACCACGCCCACCGCCACCAGCACCGAGGAGACCGTCCAGAGCCCGCAGAGGGCCAGGAATATGCCTCCCATGACCGGCCAGACCCCCCATCGCCCCCACCAGTTGACCTCGATTCGCGCCCCCCGCCGCAGCAGGAACGGGCCGACGATGAGCATCAGCAGCTCGCGGGCGACGATCAGGAGCAGCAGGGGGCGCCACATCAGGTCGAACTGCCAGCAGACCACCACCCCGGCGATGACGAAGAGCCGGTCGACGACCGGGTCGAGCATCGATCCCAGCCGGCTGTACTGCCCGGTCACCCGGGCGGCGATTCCGTCCACGTAATCGCCGACGGCGATCGCGCCGAAAACGAAGGCCGACCAGAACGAGACCCCGTCGGCATTCCAGGCCAGGACGAGAAAGACGGGAATCAGGGCCAGGCGCAGGTAGCCGATCGCGTTCGGGATCGTCCACGGCCGCAGCGGGGCGCCCGGCAGGGTCTCGGGAGGCGGCGGCCCCGACCGGTCCAGGCCGCTGAAGCGGCGGAAGGTCAGCCGGGAGCGCGGCTCGCTCACGGCAGCCCGTCGAGGAGCGCGGCGACGGCCGCTGCGGTACCGCCGGCCAGGTCGGGCCCCTCGAGGGCGACCAGGCCCCGACGCCCCTGGGCCTCGGCCTGACCCGACTCCAGGCTCTTGCGGCCCACGGTGAGCCGCAGCGGGCAGCCGAGCAGCTCGGCGTCGGTGAACTTCTCGCCCGGCCCGGCGTCGCGGTCGTCGTAGAGAACGCTCACCCCGGCGGCCTGGAGCTCGGCATAGAGGCGTTCGGCGGCCGCCTGCTCGTCGGAGCCCGGCTTGCCCAGCCCGACAAGCTCTACCTCCCAGGGGGCAATCGCCTTCGGCCACGCGATCCCGTTCTCGTCGGCGTTCTGCTCGATCGCGGCAGCGACGATTCGCGCCGGCCCGATCCCGTAGGACCCCATGACGATCGGCCGCTCCACTCCCTCCTCGTCGAGGAAGGTGGCGCCGAGCGCCTCCGAGTAGCGGGTGCCGAGCTTGAAGATGTTTCCCACCTCGATCGCCGGCTCCAGGCGGATCTCCCCGCCGGCCACCCGGTCGCCGGCCTCGACGCGACGGATGTCGACCGCCTCGAAGTCGAAGTCGCGCCCCGGCTCGACGCCCTGCAGGTGGAAGCCCTCGCGGTTGGCGCCGCAGATCCAGCCTCCCCCGCCCTGGACGGCCACCGCCTCGTCGAGCAGGACCCGCGCGCCGGTGCCGACCGGGCCGACATACCCGGGCGGCCCGAGCTGCGAAGCGATCTCCTCCTCGGTCGCGGGCCGGCAGCGCTCGCCGAGCGCGATCTCGAGCTTGCCCTCGTTCACGCGGTGGTCGCCGCGGACGATTGCCACGACGAACTCCCCGGCGTCGGTCACCACCGGGAAGGCCTTCAGCAGGGCGTCCGGCGATACCGAAAGGACGCCGGCGACGGTCTCGATATCGGTCGCGCCCGGCGTCTCAACCTCAGCCGGGGCGTCGAGCGGCGCACCCGGGGTGGCCGGAGCGGCCTGCGCGGTGGCGACCTCGACGTTGGCCGCGTACCCGGGTGCGAGGGCGATCTCGTCCTCGCCGGCGGGGCACGGGGCCATGTACTCGTGTGCCCCGCTTCCGCCCATCATCCCGACGCCGGAATCGACGCGGTACCACTCCAGGCCGCAACGGTCGTAGATGCGGTCGTAGGCCCCGATGTGCTTCTCGTAGCTCTCCTCGAGCCCGGCCTCGTCGCGGTCGAAGGAATAGGAATCCTTCATGACGAACTCGCGCGTGCGCAGCACCCCGGCCCGCGGGCGCGGTTCGTCGCGCGCCTTGGTCTGCAGCTGGTAGAGGATCAGCGGGAGGTCCCGGTAGGAGCGCACGACCTGCGATACGTGAAAGGTGACCGGCTCCTCGTGGGTCATGGCCAGGACGAGCTCGGAATCGCGCCGGTCGCTGAGCCGGAAGACCTCCTCGATGGTGTCGCGGCCCGTCTTCGCCCAGAGGTCACGGGGCTGAAGAACGGGCATCAGCAGCTCCTGGGCGCCGATCGCGTCCATCTCCTCGCGGATGATGACGGTGACCCGCTGATGGGCCCGCCAGCCGGCCGGGAGCCAGGTCCACAGCCCGGCGCCCAGCTGCCGCACCAGGCCGGCCCGGACCCCCAGAACGTGCGAGAGAGCCTGCGCGTCGGCCGGCGCGTCGCGCTCGGTCGGAAGCATCAGCTGGCTCATGCGCATGGCCGCGAAGCCTACCCCCTGCCTCCGCTACGCTAGGGGCGGTTTCGTCCCCGAGCCCAAGGAGACCAGCGAATGGCCTTTGAAGTTCCCGACCTCCCGTACCCGTACGACTCGCTCGAGCCCCACATCGACGAGGCGACGATGAAGCTCCACCACGACAAGCATCACCAGGCCTACGTCGACAAGCTCAACGCGGCCGTCGAAGGCACCGACTGGGCCGATAAGCCGATCGAGGAGATCGTTATCTCCCTGAACGAGCTGCCCGCCGACATCCAGGGGCCGGTGCGCAACAACGGCGGCGGCCACCTCAACCACACCCTCTTCTGGGAGTCGATGTCGCCCGACGGCGGCGGGGCTCCCGACGGCGAGCTCGCCGAGGCCATCGACGCCGCCTTCGGCTCCTTCGAGGCGTTCCAGGAGGCCTTCGAGGCCGCCGGCGTCGGCCAGTTCGGTTCCGGCTGGGCCTGGCTGGTCCTCGACGGGGACAGCCTGGCCATCGTCTCCACGCCCAACCAGGACTCTCCGCTCACCAGCGGCCAGACGCCGCTGCTGGGCAATGACGTCTGGGAGCACGCCTACTACCTCAACTACCAGAACCGCCGCCCGGACTACCTGAAGGCGTGGTGGAACACGGTCAACTGGCCCGTCGTCTCGAAGCGCTACGCGGCCGCCAAGGGCTAAGCCGCAGACCGGCTACGCAAAACCCGGGCCCGCGCGCAACTTCCGCCGCGGAGCCGGGTTTTCTTTACTGATGGCCCGCCTGCCAGTCGTCGTCTCTGCGTGCGCTCTTGCGCTCGCCCTCTTTGCGCCCGCCGCGTCGGCCAGCTCCGACATGCAGGTCGGCATCGCCGACGACGGGGTTACCCAGCGGCTGCCCCAGCTCGCGCCGAACACGATCCGGGACTGGAAGAACGTCGGCGTCGACGTCACGCGCGTCCTGGCCATCTGGGAATACGTCGCCCCCGCCAAGGATGCCGCGACGGCGCCGGCCGGCTTCGACGCCTCCAACCCCGACGACCCGGCCTACGACTGGGCCGCGCTCGACGCGACGATCGACCTGCTGCTGGAGCGCGGAATCGAGCCGATCGTGAGCATCACCGGCCCGGGCCCCATCTGGGCCTCCCAGTTCCCGACGCGGCGTAACGGCCGGTACAAGCCCGACCCTGAAAAGTTCGGGCAGTTCGCTTCCGCGGTGGCCCAGCGCTACGGCAGCCGCGTAAATCGCTACATCATCTGGAACGAGCCCAACCTGCCGAACTGGCTGCAGCCCCAGTTCTCCTGCTCCGGGAAGCGCTGCAAGCCGGCCTCCCCGGCGCTCTACCGCGAGCTCTGGAAGGCGGCGGTTCCGAAGGTGCGCGAGGCCAACCCCGGCGCCGCCGTCTACCTCGGCTCGACCGCCTCCCGCGGTGACAACCCGCGGTCGGCCAACTCCTCCATGCGCCCGCTGCTCTGGCTGCGTTCGCTGGGCTGCATCAACCGCAGCTTCCGGCGCGACAACTCGACCGCCGGCTGCCGGTCGGCTGGCACCATCAGCGCCGACGGAATCTCCTACCACCCCCATACCCGGGTGGCGCCGCCCACGGTCAGGCTCAAGAACACCGACGAGGCGGCCATCGCCGACACCGGTCGCATCCTGAAGACGGTCGACGCGATGCAGCGCGCCGGAACCGTCGAGAACCACGCCGCCCCCGGCCAGCGCTTCAACCTCTACTACACCGAGTGGGGCTACCAGACCAACCCGCCCGACCCGTTCAGCGGCGTGAGCTTCGCCCAGCAGTCAAGCTGGCTGCAGCAGGGCGCCTACATGGCCTGGCGCCAGCCCCGGGTCAAGCTGCTCGTGCAGTACCTGTGGCGTGACGATCCGGTCCGCGACAAGGGCCAGGGGCCCAACGCCTACTCCGGCTGGCAGTCCGGGCTCTACCTCTACGACGGCCGGGCCAAGCCGTCGCGCAAGACCTGGCCGCAGCCCTTCTGGGCCACTCTCCCGCGAGGCTCGCGCGAAGCGACCCTCTGGGGACAGGTCAAGCCCGGCGGCGCCCACGAGGTCACGGTCGAGAGCCGGACGGGCCGGGGCAGCTTCCGGGCCCTGACCAAGGTCACGACCGACGCCAGCGGCTACTTCGTTCTGCGCACGCCGGTCTCCGGCAAGAGGTCGTTCCGATTCACCTGGGTGGGCTCGGATACCGGCGGCCCGGACCGCCGCATGACCTCCAGCTCCGTAGAAGTAACGCGCCGCCGCTAGGCGCGCGTGAAGCGCCGGCCGGCGGTCGGGGACTGCTCCTCGTCCACCACCGGCTTCTGGCTCACGCCGGCCGCATCCAGGAGGTCCTGGCCGCCTCCGGAAGCATCGCTGGCCTCCTGCTCGAGCTGGGCCATGCGCTCCGGGGTCAGCGCCGAGAGGTCTTCGTTCTCCGACAGCCACTGCGCCGCCTCAGCGGCCGCCTTCTCGTCCCGCAGCACCTGCCGGTCGGACTCGTAATAGCGGTCGATCTCGGCGAAGAGCTCGTCCACCAGGCGGTCGGTCGGCACCTTCTTGAGCGGCTCGCCCTTCGAGAAGATCATTCCTGCATCCTTGGCACCGGTGATGCCGAAATCGGCGTGCCGCGCCTCGCCGATTCCGTTCACTGCGCAGCCGAGGACGGCAACCTCGATCGGGTCCGGGTAGGCCTCGAGCCGGCGTTCGACCTCGGCGACGACCGAATCCATGTCGAACTGGAGCCGCCCACAGGTCGGGCACGCGATCAGCACCGGGCCGCGCTCGCGGAGCTTGAGCGCCTTGAGGATCTCCCAGGCGACCTTGACCTCTTCTTCGGCATGGAAGGTCGAGAGCGAGATCCGGATGGTGTCGCCGATGTTGTCGGCCAGGAGGGTGCCCAGCCCGACCGCCGACTTCAGGGAGCCGGCCCACTTCGTTCCCGCCTCGGTAACCCCGAGATGCAGCGGGTAGGGGATCCGCTCGGCGAGCAGCCGGTTGGAGGCGATCGTGTTCGGCACGCTGGTCGACTTCATCGAAACCTTGAAGTTGGTGAAGTCGAGCTTCTCCATCAGCTCGACGAACTCCCCGGCGGCGGTAACCAGGGCCTCCACCGGGTTGGAGTACTCGAGGTCGCGCAGGTGCTTGGGCAGCGAACCCGAGTTGACCCCGATCCGCAGGGGAGTGCCCTTGGCGTTGGCCGCGGCGACCACCTCGGCCACCTTCTCCGGGCCGCCGATGTTTCCGGGGTTGATCCGCACGCAGGCGGCTCCGGCATCGATCGCCTTAAGGGCCAGCGTGTGGTTGAAATGGATATCGGCGATGATCGGCACCGGCGAGCGCTCGACGATCGTCTGGAGGGCGACGACGTCCTCCTCGCGAGGCACCGCCACGCGGACGAGGTCGGCTCCGGCCTCGGCGCACCGCTCGACCTGGGCGAGGGTTTCGCCGACGTTTGCCGTCTCGGTCTTGGTCATCGTCTGCACGGCGACCGGGGCACCGCCCCCCACCAGGACGCCGCCCACGCTTATCTGGCGCTCCGAAGCCATATATCCAGTCTACGGTGCGCGGCGACGACCGGCCCAAGCCGCCCTGCGCCTGTAGTCTCCGGCGCCGTGAGCGACCTGGGACCCGTAAGCACGGCGGACTACGAGGCGCGTGCCGCCGAGCTGCTTCCCGAGGGCACGCTGGGCTACTACGCCGGCGGCGCCGGCAGCGAGCTGACGCTGGCGGCCAACGTGGAGGCGTGGGGCCGATACGCGCTGAGGCCCCGGATGCTCGTCGACGTGGCCGAGGTCGACACCTCGACCACCGCCCTGGGCTCGGAGATCTCCTTCCCGGCGCTGGCCGCCCCCACGGCGCTCCACCGCCTGGCCACGGCCCGCGGCGAGCTGGCCACCGCCGAGGCCTGCGCCGAGGCCGGGACGATCATGACGCTCTCGACCCTGGCCACGATCGGCCCGGCGGAACTGGCGGCCGCGGCCCCCGAGGCCCCACGCTGGTTCCAGCTCTACCGGACCCGCGAGCCGGCGGTAAACGAATCGCTGGTCGCCGGGGCGGTAGAGGGCGGCTACCAGGCGATCGTGCTCACCGTCGACGCCCCGCGGCCCGGCCTGCGCGAACGGGACGTCAGGACGGGCTTCCGGGTGCCCCCGGGCGTCGACATGCCGGCGGTCAGCAGCGCGCTGGGCCGCTCGGAGGGCGTGACCGTGGAGGAGTTCTTCTCGATCGTCGACCCGGCCCTCACCTGGGAGGGATTTGCCGAGATGGCGGAGGCCTCCCCCCTGCCCATCCTGCTCAAGGGGCTGCTAACCGCCGAGGACGCCGCCCTGGCCTGCGAGCACGGTGCCTCGGGAGTCATCGTCTCCAACCACGGGGGCCGGCAGCTCGATGGCGTTCAGGCCACCGCCTTCGCCCTTCCGGAGATCGTCGCCGCGGTGGACGGCCGGCTGGAGGTCTTCGTGGACGGCGGCATCCGCCGGGGGCGCGACATCCTCGTCGCCCTGGCCCTGGGGGCCCGGGCCGTCCTCGTCGGCAGGCCGATCCTCTGGGGCCTTGCGGTAGGCGGCCGCGAGGGAGCCCTCGCCGTGCTCGCGCGGCTCCAGGCCGAATTCGCGACCGACCTGGCGCTACTGGGGTGCTCTTCGCCGGCCGCGGTCAGCGCCGGCCATGTCGAGCCGGCCGGGCCCGCCGCTCAGGCGTAGAGCGCTTCGATCTCGTCGGAGTACTTCTCGGCGATCGGCTTGCGCCGCAGCTTGGAGGTCGGGGTCAGCTCGTCGCCGCCCGGGCCCCATTCGGTGGGAAGGACCTTGAACTTCTTGATCTGCTCGACGCGGGCCAGCTTCTCGTTTCCGGCGTCGACGGCGGCCTGGATGGCGGCGATCAGCTCGTCGTTCTCGGAGAGCGCAGCGATCGAGGCGTCGTCGATCCCCTGCTTGCCGGCCCAGATCGGGGCGAAGTCGGCGTCGAGGCTGATCAGCGCCGTGTTGTAGGGTCGCGCGTCGCCGATGCAGCAGACCTGGTCGATCAACGGCGAGGCGCTCTTGATCTCGGCCTCGATATTGGC
>CAIKSH010000371.1 GCA_903830015.1 uncultured Solirubrobacterales bacterium
AGCTCCCCGTCGAAGCGCAGGAAGAGGTGCTTGCCGTAGGCGTCGACCGAGGTCACCTCGCGGCCGGCGAGCCGCTCGGGCCAGCGGTCGCGGGCAAAGCGCCGGTGAGGGGTCTCGATCGAGTCGGGCACGCGGCCTTCGAGGACCGGGCGGATCCGGCCGGCGGCGTAGTGGATCGTGTCGCCTTCGGGCATGGCTGCCCTAAAGGTACGGCCGGCTCAGGCCGAGAGCGTCAGCTTCTTCGGCCCCTGGCGGAAGCCGGCCTCCACGAGCATCGGCTCCCACGGCGAGCCGATCACCGGCTCGCCGTTGATCCGCTCGATGGCCAGCTTCACCCGCCCGGCCCCGCCGGTCACCCATTCGGCCAGCGCGTCGAGCGAGGGGCCGACCCGCGGGTCGTCGTCCTCCACGAGCACGAGCAGCCCGCGGCCGCCGCGCTCGGCGTAGAGGACCGGGTCGGGGCCGCAGAGCACGACGTAGGCGCCGGCCACGCGCTGGGGCCCGGCGCCGGCCTGGCCCTCGCGCTGGGGCCACTTGAGCACGCCGCCCCACGGCTGGGCCGGGTCGGTCGCGGCGAGGACCAGCGGCCGGGGCTCCTCCTCCTGGCCAGGCGAGCGCAGGCGCTCGACGGCCCCGGGCAGGGCGAACTGCGCGCCGCCGAGCCCCTCGACGAAGTAGCCGCGCCGGCAGACGCCGAGCGTCTCCAGGTCGCAGAGCGCCGAGTAGAGGGCCGAGAAACCGCCGGGCCGGCCCTCGGCGAGCACCTGCTCGCGGGTCAGCACGCCGTAGCGCTCGAGCAGCAGCTCGGCCTGCACCCGGCGCGAGGAGGCCGGGTCGGGAGCCTCGGCGAAGAGCGGCGCGGTGAGCGACCAGCGCCCCTGAACCGTGGGCTGGGAGGCCGAGCGGCGCCGGCCGAAGCGCCGTGAGCGGGCGCTCGCCTGGGCGCGGGCGGCGCGGGCGAGCGTCAGCCGCGGGGCGCGCAGCGGGGCGAAGGCGTCGTTGGTGGCCTCGCCGGCCCAGGCCAGGTCCCAGAGCCCCTCCTGGAGCTCCTCGGGGGAGAAGTCGCCGAGGCCCGCGATCAGGTCGGTGAAGAACGAGGGCGCGGTGGCCAGGCGCTCACGGATCGCCTCGTGGACCGGCTCCGACGGCGGCTCGCCCTGGCCCTTCACCGGCGGGCGCCCGATTTCGGCGGCGTCCTCGCGGAAGTAGAGGGCCACCCGGCCCGAGTTTCGTCCGAGGGCCCCGGCGCCGACCCAGACCAGTTCGCCGGAGGCGCAGAGCTGGTCCATCCACGCCGGCGACCAGGCGCCGACCCGGCGGGGCAGCACGTCGCGCTCCCAGACCTCGGCCGGGAGCGCCAGGCCCTGCAGCGGCACGAGCGCCTCGCGCAGCCGGTCGACGCCGGCGCCGCCGGGCGGGTGGCGGTCGACGCCCTGCCAGGAGGGCAGGAAGGCGGCCAGGCGACGGCGGTCCACCGCCTCGATCTCCTGGCGCAGCACGGCCAGCGAGGCGCGCCGCAGCAGGCGCAGCACCTCGACGTCGCACCACTCGCGCTCGCTCCCACCGGGCCGCAGCTCGCCGCGGACCAGCGTCCCCTCCTGCTCGAGGGCGGCCAGGGCGCTGGAGGGGTCGACGCCGTAGCGCTCGCGGGCCTGGGCGGTGGTGAATGGCCCGTGCGAGCGCGCGTAGCGGGCCAGCAGCCGCTCCATCGGGCGCTCGACGTCCTGCAGGAAGGCCTCGGGCAGGCCGCCGGGCGGCACCACGCCGAGCGCATCGCGGTAGAGGCCGGCGTCGTCGGCGGCGATCCAGCGCTCCTGGCCGGCCACGCGCACCTGCACGGCGCGCCGCTCGCGCCTCAGGTTCTCCAGGAAGAGCCCGGCGTCGCAGCCGGGCAGCACCCGGTCGGCCGCCTCGGCGCCGGTCAGGTCGCCGACGCGGCGCAGGATGTCGCCGAGCGCGTCGCTGGTCGCCGCGCGGGTGCGCTCGGAGCGGTGCTGGAGGTCGTCCTCGACCGTCTCGAGCGCGCCGGCGTCGATCAGCTCGCGCAGCTCGTCCTGCCCGAGCAGCTCGCGCAGCAGGTCGCGGTCGAGCGAGAGGGCGGCGGCGCGGCGCTCGGCGTTGGGCGTGTCGCCCTCGTACATGTAGGTCGCCACGTAGTCGAAGAGCAGGGAGGAGGCGAAGGGCGAGGCGGTAGGGGTCTCCACCTCGACCAGCGAGATCTCG
>CAIKSH010000372.1 GCA_903830015.1 uncultured Solirubrobacterales bacterium
ATGGCGCCTCGGCCGGCCTGCCCCGCGCCCAGCTCGCCCTCCGGGTAACCGTGCCCCAGGCCCTGATGCTCGCCGAGGCCCAGAGCGGGGCCCGCGAGATCCGAGCCCTCGCCGGGGCCGGCGCGGGATGACCTCCGGCGAGCAGGAGGCCATCACCCGGGTGGCCGAGGAGCTTCACCGGTCGGTGGTCAGCGACCTCGGCCTCGCGCCCGGGCTCGGGGTGGAAGAGCGAATTGCGCTGGCGGTCGAGCGCGATGCCGGCTTTCTCGCCCCGGAGCTCCAGGAGGAGCTCACGCGGCGCGTCGCCGGCCACGCCGTGGCCGCAGGGCCGCTGGAGGCGCTGCTGCGCGACCCCGGGATCGACGAGATCCTCGTCCACGGCACCTCGCCGATCTGGGTTGAGCGCGGCGGCCGGCTCGAGCGCACCGGCGAGTCGTTCGCCAGCGAGGCCGACCTTCGCCAGGCGATCGAGCGGCTACTGACCCCGGCCGGCCGGCGCGTCGACGAGGCGCGGCCGCTCTGCGACGCGCGGCTTCCGGACGGCTCCCGGATCAATGTCGTGCTGCCACCGCTGGCCGTGGATGGCCCGGACCTGACGATCCGGCGCTTTCGCCCCTCTCCGTTCACGGCCGAGGAGCTCGTTCGGACCGGGAGCTGGTCCCCGGAACTGTTCGACCTGCTGAGCTCGGCCGTCGACGAGCGCCGGAACATCATCGTCTGTGGCGGTACCGGCTCGGGCAAGACGACCACGCTCGCGGCGATCGCCGGCATGCTGCCGGGCGGCGAGCGAATCGTCACAGTGGAGGACACGGCCGAGCTGCGGCTCGCCGGCGACCACGTGGTCAGGCTCGAGTCGCGCCCGCCCTCGCCTGGCGGTCGCGGTGAGGTCTCGATTCGCGACCTGGTGCGCAACGCCCTGCGCATGCGCCCGGACCGCATCATCGTCGGCGAGGTCCGCGGGGCCGAGGCCCTGGACCTGGTCCTCGCGCTCTGTACCGGCCATGACGGTTCGCTTTCCACGGTGCACGCCGGCTCGCCGGCCGAAGCCCTGGACCGGCTGGTGACGCTGGCGATGATGGCGGGCCTCGGCCTTCCCCATGCGACCGTCGCCGGCCAGGTCGCCTCGGCGGTCGATCTCGTGGCGCTGCAGGAGCGCCTGCCCGACGGCCGTCGGGTCGTTTCCCGGGTACAAAGGGTGGCCGGCGGCTCGCTCGAGCCCAGTAATGCGTACTCGAGGCCTGCCGACCGGTGAACCCCCTTCTGGCCGGAGCCGGCGGCGCCTGCGCGGCCCTTGCCGCAGCCGAGGTCGTGGCGCTGCTGGCCAGGCCGGCCACGGTGGCCGTGCTGTCGGCGATGCTGGGGCCGGTGGCGGTGATCGCACAGCGGGGCCGGGCCGCCACCCACCAGGCGCGGCTGCTCCTCGGCGCCCTGGTCGCGTCGACCGGGTTCCTCCTGCTTGCCCTGGTTGGCCACCCATGGCTGGGACTCGCGGTCGCGGCCTCGGCCCCGGCCGGAGCGACCTTCGTCATCCGCTTCCGGCTGGCGCGCTGGCGGTCGCAGATGCGCAGTGGGGCAGCCGGCGCGGCCCTGGCGATCGGGGAGGCCTCGGCCAGCGGCCTGGGCGGAGTTGCCGGCATCGAGCGGGCAGCATTCGACGGTGCCGTTCCGGCGACGGTGGCGACCGAGCTCCAGGACCTGGCGACCCGCTGCCGGCTGGGGCTTTCGCTCGAAGATGGGCTGCAGGAGCTGAGGCGGCGTGCGGGCGCCGGGCCGTGGGACGCCATCGTCGCTGCCCTTCTCGTCCAGCGCTCGGTGGGCGGCGACCTGT
This sequence comes from uncultured Solirubrobacterales bacterium, assembly GCA_903830015.1. Classification (GTDB taxonomy): domain Bacteria; phylum Actinomycetota; class Thermoleophilia; order Solirubrobacterales; family Solirubrobacteraceae; genus F1-60-MAGs163. The sequence goes on from CAIKSH010000372.1 coordinate 1,829, forward strand.
CGAAGATCCTTGGGGGTATTGCCTCGGGCCTGGAGGCCTCCGTTCGCGCCCGGGCCGAGGCCCGCTCCCTGAGCGCCCAGGCGAGGCTGACGGCGCGAATCGTCATCGCGATGCCCCTCGTTGGCGTGGCCCTCGGCGAGATCGCCTCGCCGGGAACGCTCGGCCGCATAGTGGCCAGTCCCGTGCCGAGGGCGCTCGCGGCGAGCGCCGTGGTGCTGCAGCTGCTCGCCGTAGTGGCCGTAAGGAGGGCAGCCCGGGTAGGCGGGCCGCGACGTTGAGCGTCCTGCTGGCCGGCGTGGCCGGCGCGCTGGGGGCCGTCGCGATCACCGAGGCGCTGGGAGCCCTCTCCGGCCGGCCGCCGATCCGGCTGCCGGGGGCCGGAGTCGCCCGCTCGGCGCTCGCCCCGGCCCGTCGTCTGGCCGGGCACGTGCCGGAAGGGCTGGCCCGGCAGATCGAGGCGGCCCGGCTGCCGCGGTCGATCGAACCGGGGTCGGTGATGGGGGTGAAGTTCCTGCTTGCCGGGAGCGCCTGCGCCGCCGCGTTTGCCGTCGCCTCGCTCGGAGGCGCGGCGACGGCGATCCTCGTCCTCCTGGTTGTCCCGGCCCTGGCTTTCGTGCTGCCCGACCTGGCCCTGAGGCGAATGGCCCACCGGAACAGCGCTCGTGTAGCGGCCGAGGTACCCGACGTGGCGGCGCGGCTGCACATGGCCGTCACGGCCGGGCTTGCGCCGGTCGCCGCCATGGAGGCCGCCTCCCGCAGCGGCCGCGGGGTTCTCTCCACCGAGCTGGGGGCCGCGGCTGCGGCGGCGCTGGTGGGGCTGCCACTCACCGGCGCGCTGCAGCGGCTGGTGGGGCGCTGCCCCGACGCCGACGTGCGGGCCCTGGCTGCGGCGCTGAGGCGCAGCCAGGAGCAGGGCTCGGATATCGCCGGCCTGCTCGAGGAGATCGCGGCCGGCTCGCGCCGGCGCGAGTCGCTTCGCGTACGTGACCGCGCCCAGCGGGCGGGTCCGAAGATTCAGCTCGCCGTGGCGCTGCTGCTGGTGCCGGCGGCGATGTGCCTGATCGCCGCGGCGCTGCTCTCCGGGCTCTTTTCGGCCTGATTCGGCACCAATTTCCCAGATCCGGGATGCCCCTCAGGGCCCGTAAGCACGGGGGAAACCGGGGGTTTTGATGGGCATATGTGGGGAAATGTGCAACTTTAGGTTGCAATGTGGGAGGAAGTGGGGTAGTGTCGCAGACGCGGACCGGGGTGGAGGAGTTCCTCCCACTCCTCCACCACGGCCCGCAATCACTTCTCTCGCCCCGCGACCGGCGAGGAACCAATGGCCTTCCGCGGCACTTTCGACCACAACCTCGACGCCAAGAACCGGCTAACCGTTCCGGCCAAGTTCCGGGCGCCGCTCTCCGACGGGGTGGTAGTGGCCAAGGGCGTCGAGGACTGCGTGGCGGTCTGGATACCCGGCGACTACGAGGCCTTCGTAGCGTCGGCCCTGGACGGCCTGAACCCGCTGTCGCCCGAGGCGCGCAACCTCCAGCGCTACTTCTCGGCCAATGCGCTGGAGACCGAGCTCGACGCCGCGGGGCGGATAATGGTTCCCCCGTTCCTGATCGAGCATGCCGGGCTCGACCGCGAGGTCGTGGTCACCGGGGCCGGCCCGAGCATGGAGGTCTGGAACCGCGACCGCTGGGCCAAGGTCAACGAGGCGCTGGCTGCCCAGGTCGTCGACATCACCGCCCAGCTGGGGCAGGCCGGCTGATGCTTCTCATGAGGACCGAGCACATACCCGTGATGGCCTCCGAGCTGGTGTCGCTGCTCGATCCGCGACCGGGGGAGGTGGCCATCGACGCCACCTTCGGCGCCGGCGGCCACGCCCGCCTGGTAGCCGAGCGCCTCGGCCCGGACGGCCTTCTCGTGGCGATCGACCGCGACCCGGAGGCCGAGGAGCGCTTCGAAGAGCTCGCCCCGGAGCTGCCCTGCCGCTCGCGCTTCCTGCGCGCATCGTTCGCCGACGGGCTGCGCGAGCTGCGCGACGAGGGCCTCGCAGCGGATATCGCCTGGTTCGACTTCGGGGTCTCCTCGATGCAGATCGACACGCCCGAGCGCGGCTTCTCCTATTCGTCGGAGGCGCCGCTCGACATGCGGATGGACCCGACGGCCGGGGAGCCGGCCTCCCAGGCCATCGCCGAATGGGACGAGCGCC
>CAIKSH010000373.1 GCA_903830015.1 uncultured Solirubrobacterales bacterium
GCGCAGAGCTCGCCGATCGGGGTGTCGAGGTCGAGCAGGTCGGCGATCTCCTCGTCGCCGGCGAGCTTCTCCATGTAGACGCACGGCCCCGGGTCGAACATCGTCCCGCGCGGCGAAACCGCGATCACGGCCAGCGCGTTGGGCATCCCCCGCGCGGTGAGGGTCGTGCCCTCGAGCGGGTCGACGGCGATATCGACCTTCGGCTCGGAGCCGTCGCCGACCTCCTCGCCGTTGAAGAGCATCGGGGCCTCGTCCTTCTCCCCCTCGCCGATCACCACCACGCCGTCCATCGAGACGGTCTCCAGGACGCCGCGCATCGCGTCGACGGCGGCCTGGTCGGCGGCCTCCTTGTCGCCCCTCCCGACCAGCCGCGCGGCGGCCAGGGCGGCCGCCTCGGTAACGCGAACGAGCTCCAGGGCGAGATTGCGATCCGGGGCGTCGGGCATCGGCCCGGCGAGCCTACCGGCGTTGCAGCCACGATGGCGACCGATGCGCTTTGAGCGTGTAGCTTTTCGCCGATGGAACCGCTCGTCCACGACGGCACCCTGGCCGGGAGCCCGTTCCCTCCGATTGCCGACTACGCGTTCCTCTCCGACTGCGAGTCGACCTGCCTGATCGCACCCAGCGGCCGGGTCGAGTGGATGTGCCTGCCCCGCGTGGACGGCCCCTCGGTATTCGGCGCGATGCTCGACCGCGACGCCGGCGGCTTTCGCATCTCCCCCGCCGACCAGCGCGTCCCCACCGGCCGGCGCTACGTGCCGGGCACGATGATCCTCGAGACCACCTGGGGAACCCGCACCGGCTGGGTGGTCTGCCAGGACGTCCTGCTGATCGGGCCCTGGCACCACGACTCCGAGCGCTCCCACACCCACCGCCGCTCACCCACCGACAACGACGCCGACCACGTCCTGCTGCGGACCATGCGCTGCATCAACGGGCAGGTCGAGATGCACGTCGAGTGCGAGCCCAAGCTCGACTACGGCGCCACCCCGGTCACCTGGGAGTACGGCGACGAGGGCTACGGGGTCGGCGTGGCCACCGCCGAGGGAAACGACCTCGAGCTGCGCCTGACCACCGACCTTCGCCTGGGCTTCGAGAGCGGCCGCGCGCGGGCCCGCACGACCCTGCGCGAGGGCGACACCGCGTTCGTGGCGCTGAGCTGGTCCGAGCACCCGGCGCCGGCCAGTTACGACGAGGCCTACCGCCGCCTCACCTTCACCGCCGACTTCTGGCACGACTGGCTGGCCCACGGCACCTTCCCCGACCACCCCTGGCGGATCTACCTCCAGCGCAGCGCCCTCACGCTGAAGGGGCTGACCTACGCCCCGACCGGCGCGATGTGCGCCGCAGCCACCACCTCGCTTCCCGAGACCCCGGGCGGCGAGCGCAACTGGGACTACCGCTACTCGTGGATCCGGGACTCGACCTTCATGCTCTGGGGCCTCTACTCGCTCGGCTTCGCCCAGGAGGCCGGCGACTACTACTACTTCATCGAGGACGTGGCCGGCGGCGAGCGGGACCTGCAGGTCCTCTACGGGATCGACGGCGCCACCGAGATCGAGGAGTCGAC
>CAIKSH010000374.1 GCA_903830015.1 uncultured Solirubrobacterales bacterium
CTGGCCATCGCCGGCTCGACCAACTTTGCGCTCGCCGAGAGCTTCGCGGGCGCCGAGGCGGTGCCGTTCGACGCCGACACCGACGACGTGCTCGGTGACATGCTCGTCCTGCTGCGCGACGGCGAGGTCGACGCCGTGGTCGACGACGACGTCTGCTTCGTCGAGCCCGACCCGACGATCCGGGTCGCCTTCACCGTTCCCACCGCCAACCCCTGGGGCGCGGCCTGCCGGCCCGACGACCGCGAACTGGTCGCGCTCCTGGACCGCGCGATCGCCGGCGCCGACCTGCGCTCCGCCTGGGAGCGGTGGATCCCCCAGCTGTCCTTTCCCCTCTGACCCCGCCCCGCTCGCGGGCGCAGGGCGCGGCGGGCGCCCGCGTCAGCCGGAGAGCTGGCCGAGGAGTTCCTCGGCGATCGCCATCGACGCGGTCGCGGCCGGCGAGGGAGCATTGCGCACCCAGGCCACGCCGCCTGCCGACTCGAGCCGGAAGTCTTCGACCAGGGTGCCGTCGCGGTCCACGGCCTGGGCCCGTACGCCGGCTACCGACGGCTCCAGGTCGCCGGCCGTGATGCCCGGGACCAGCCGGGCCGCGCCGCGGGCGAACAGGCGCCGGCTCCCCGATCGTCCCAGCTCGGCGGCGACCGCCCGTGGGTGGCGGGCCACCAGCCGGCGCAGTCCCGGCGAGGCCAGCGAGCGGCGCAGCTCAGCGCGGTCGATGTCCCGGCGCCGGTAGCCCTCGCGGGCCCCGGCGAGCACCGCGTTGGGGCCGACCAGCACCCGGCCGTCGACGCAGCGCGTCAGGTGAACGCCGAGGAAGGGAAGCCCGGGGTCGGGAACCGGGTAGACCAGGCCGCGCACCAGCCCCGCCCGCTGCTGACGCAGCGCCCAGTACTCGCCGCGGAACGGGATGATCGCCGGGTCGGCCGGGCGCCCCGAGGCGCGCGCCAGCAGGTCGGACTGCAGGCCGGCACAGACCAGCACCCGGTCGCCGGCCACGCGCTCGCCCCCCTCGAGCACCACCGCAGGCGCCCCGGCCTGCTCGACCCGGACGACCCGGACCCCGGTGCGCACCTGGCCGCCGGCGCGCTCCACCTCCCGCGCGAAGCTTCGGGCGACGGCGGCGTAGTCGGTGATCGCCGTGGTCGGCGAGTGGAGCGCGGCGACGCCGGAGGCGTGCGGCTCGACGGCGGCCAGGCTGGCCCGGTCGAGGATCTCGATCCCCGGAACGCCGTTGGCGGTGGCGCGCTCGGCTATTCCCTCCAGCCGCGCCGCTTCGACCTCGTCCCCGGCGACCAGCACCTTCCCGCAGTCCTCCCAGGGCACACCGTTGGCGGCGCAGTAGTCGCGCAGCAGGCCGACGCCCCGCCGGCAGAGCCTGGCCTTGAGCGAGCCGGGCTCGTAATAGAGCCCCGCGTGAACGACGCCGCTGTTACGTCCCGTCTGGTGGGTCGCCGGCGCCGGCTCCTTCTCCAGCACCACCACCTCGTCAGCGAACCCCTCGACGGCGGCCAGCCGGGCCGCCGCCAGCCCGAGGATCCCCCCGCCGACGACGACGAGCCTCACGTAGCCCCGCCTAGAACCAGGCCTGGTCCATGTCGAGCGTCGTGCGGTCCAGCGAGGCGAGCAGGTC
>CAIKSH010000375.1 GCA_903830015.1 uncultured Solirubrobacterales bacterium
CGCTGGCCGGGCATCGGCATGGTGACGCTGGGACGGCCGGGATCGCAGTTGAAGACGATTGTCGGCTCGCCGGCCTCCGGCTCGTCGAGTTCGAGGTCCAGCACGACCCACAGCTGCTCGAAGGTCGAACCGCCGAACTCGGCGCCCAGCCCGCGACGGACCGCGCTGGAGGCGCCGTCGCAGCCGAGCAGCCATCCGGCGGTGACCGTCATCGACTCGCCGGCCTGCAGGTCGCGCAGGTCGGCCTCCACGCGGTCTCCGAGATCCCGGAACTCCTCCAGCTCCACGCCGCGTCGCAGCTCGGCGCCCTCCTGAGCCACCGCAGTGCTGGCGATCTCGTCCTCCAGCCACGGCTGGTAGAAGAGGGCCAGCCCGGGATGTCGGGACTGCGACCCCCGCATCTCGCCGACCCGCGCGAACTCCCGCTCGCCTCTCGTCCGGTAGCTCACCGCCGGCTCGCGAACCATCTTCGGCACCAGGCGCCGGTCCAGCCCCTCGATCGTCTGCCAGACGCGGATGGCGTCGTCGTCGGTGGCCGCAGCCCGCGGCAGCGGGTAAGGCTCGAGGTCCCGGTCGACCGCGAGGACCGATAGCCCCGCGTTGGCGAGGAGCCCCGTGACTGTCGCCCCCACCGGCCCGAAGCCCACCACCAGTACGTCGACGTCGCGCTCGGCCATCGCGGGCGGGGAGGTTATCGGGCCACAGGCGATGGGCAGGGGCCCAACCCGCGCAGGGCGGTTTAGCAGACAGTCTCCGCTGCCGGCTAGCGTTCAGACCATGAGGATCGGCCTTTCGTCGGCCCGCGCCGGTGCCCTCGCGCTCGCTGCCTGCCTGGGCGCCGTCGCCCTCGCCGGCTGCGGCAAGGAGAACCCGATCTCCACCGACGCCGCGCAGTCCGGCCAGGGCCGGCTGACCCAGAAGGACAGCCTCTACGTGGCCGAATTCAAGGACTTTCCCGACCTTCGTGCCGCCAGCCGGATCCGCGACTGGAACGAGCGCGGGCGCTGGGTCGTCTCGAAGCTCAAGGCCACGGCAAAGCGCTCCCAGGCCGAGGCGATCAGGCTCGCCAGCCAGTCAGGAGCCGTGGTCCGGCCCCAATGGATCGCCAACGTGGTGATCCTCGCCGGCGAGGACAAGCTCGGCGAGCAGATCGGGGCGCTGCCCGGCGTGCGCCGCGTCTGGAAGGAGCCTTTTCCCGCCTTCGACAAGACCGAACTGGAGCCCGCTCCCCTACCCACCTCACCTCCTCGCGCTATCGACCAGGTCGGCGCGCCGGCCGCCTGGGACGAGGGCGTGACCGGGAAGGGCGTGACGATCGGCATCGTCGATACCGGCGTCTACGAGCGCCACCCGGCACTGCTCACGCGCTACCGCGGCTACCGCGGCGCCGGCCGGCCGCTCGAGCACGACGGCAACTGGTTTGCCCCCATCCGCCGCTACGAGAAGGCCCCGGTCGACAACTCCGGCCACGGAACGCACATGGCCGGCTCGGCGGTCGGGGGCACCGGCCTTCCCGGCGGCGCCCCGGTCGGCGTGGCCCCGGGAGCGCAGTGGATCGCCGGGGCCGGCTGCACGAGCAGCGCATGCCCCCTCACCGGGGTGCTCCCGGTCCTTCAGTTCATGCTCGCCCCCACCGACCGCTTCCGTCGCAACCCCAACCCGAACCTTCGCCCGGAGATCGTCGCCAACTCGTGGCAGCGCGACTCGAAGGACGTCGCGCTGGAGCGCGCAATCGAAGCCTTCCAGGCCGCGGGAATGCTGCCCGTCTTCGCGGTGGGCAACGCCGGCCCGGCCTGCGGGTCGGCGCGCACTCCGGGAACCGATCCCGACGAGGTCCTGAGCGTCGGCTCGGTCGATGCCGACGGCGCCGTCTCGGCCACTTCGGGCCGCGGCCCGGCACCGGGCGGGCTTCCCGACCCGGACGTCGTGGCGCCCGGGGAAGGCGTCGTCTCCAGCACCCCGCGGCGCGGCTATGCCAGCGCCGACGGCTCCTCGTCGGCGGCGGCGATAAGCGCCGGTGTTGCCGCGCTGGCTCTCGACGCCGCCCCGCAGCTCAAGGGCGACCCGAAGGGTCTCGTCTCGGCTCTGCGGGCGGGCGCGAAACCGATCCGCGACCAGACCTGCGGCACCTCTGACGGTGGCCGGCGGAATAACGACGCCGGCTACGGCCTGCTTGAGGCCACGCGCGTGATTGCCGCCGCGCGGAGTGAGGCCTCCCGCTGACGGGGCAGGGCTAACCGCAGGAGGTCAGGGAATCATCTGGTGCTCTATCGCCCAGGAGACCAGCCCCCGGCGGTCCTCCACGCCGAGCTTGCGCGTGAGGTTCGAGCGGTGGCTCTCGATGGTGCGGGTCGAGAGGAAGAGCTCCTGGCCGATCTGGCTGTTCGAGTAGCCAAGGGCGGCCAGGCGGGCAACCTCCACCTCGCGCTCGGTGAGGCCGTCGTGGTCGTCCTCGTCGATACGGGCGATTTCAACTCCGAGGCGGGCGCTGATGTAGAGGCGACCGCGAACGGCGAGCTGCAGAGCCTCCACCAGGTCCCGAACCGACTGCCAGACCAGCACATAGCCGCTCGCGCCGGCGTGCAGTGCGCGCCGCGCGATAGCCGCGTCCGAGCGATAGCCGAGCACGACGACCGGGGCGTTGGAGCCGGCCTGGCGGAGCTCCTCGACGAGGCGCCCGACCAGGTTCGGGTCCTCCGCGCGCTCGGGACTCGGGGCGACCAGCAGCACGTCGGCGTCGTGCCCGCGCACGTACGCCGGCAGGTGGCCCAGGTCTCGTACGGCTGAAACAACCTCCACCCCGTCAGCCTCGGCGAGGCAGCGGATTACTCCCTCCCGGGCCAGCTCCGCGTCGGCCCCTACAACTACTCGTACCGAAGGTCCTTCCTGTCCCATGACGGCTCCTTTCGTCCTGCCCCTAAGAGCCGGTTCAGGGGGCTTCGTGACGGAGATTCCGAAGGCTGCGGTGACTCTCGCGGGGTGATTTCGGAAAACCCGAAACGCACTGGCCGGCCGCCCGCGGCCTTGCAGTAGCTAGATCGCCTTGGGGCCCAGCCGCACCGGAAGGGTGCGCAGCTGGTTGACAAAGCCGGAGATGATGTACTGCGGCCGCCCGTCGATCTCCATCTCCGGGTAGTAGCGCAGCGACTCCTCGATCAGCGTCTTTAGCTCCAGGCGCGCCAGGGCGGTACCCAGGCAGTAGTGGCGCCCGCCGCCTCCGAAGGCCTGGTGGTCGTTGGGCTCGCGCCGCAGGTCGAAGGTGTCGGGATCGTCGAACTTCGACTCGTCGCGGTTGGAGCTGACGTACCAGAGGACTACCTTGTCGCCCTTCTTGATCTCCTGGCCGTGCAGGACGACGTCCTTGGTGGCGGTGCGGCGGAAATGGGCGAAGGCGGGGAACATCCGCAGCGCCTCCTCCACGGCCATGGGTACCAGCGACGGGTCGTCGAGCAGCAGCTGGCGCTGCTCGGGGTCCGAGAGGATCGCCCGCATAGCGCTGCAGTAGGTGGCCTTGGTGGAGTCGTTCCCTGCCGCCATCAGCAGGAAGAAGCCCATGACGATCTCGTGGTCCTCGAGCTTCTCGCCGTCGATCTCGGCGTGGACCAGGACGCTGGTCAGGTCGTCGGTCGGGTTGGCGCGGCGGTCGGCGATGAGGGCCTGGCAGCGCTCGAAG
>CAIKSH010000376.1 GCA_903830015.1 uncultured Solirubrobacterales bacterium
CGTCAGACGGGAGAGATCCACGATCCCCTCACAGTCCATCCGCCGCAGCCAGGTGAGCTGCCGCTTGGCGTACCGGCGGGTCCGTGCCTTCATTGCCTCTATCTCGCCCGCCGGGAGCTCGTCGAAGCCGATGACCCTGCGTGCGGTCACCGACGCAGCGCCGGCCGACCGTTCGACCTCTTCGCCGGCGCCGTCCCTGACCATCTGGTCGACGCGGGCATCGATGCGGGCGTACAGCTCTTCCCGCTGCCGGGAGACTCCGAACAGGACGGTCGGGTGGCGCCGGGGCGCCTCCCAGAAGGCGGTCCCCGGTGAAGGCTCCTCGCCGGCTTCGGCCAGGGCCACCGCGCGGCCGCTCCTGTACCCGTCCCCCTCGTCGATCAGTTCGGCCGCCTCGGCGGAGTGGCCGGCCAGCAGGCGCGCCCGCTCGGACGAATCGGCGCCGGCCAGCTGGGAGGCCCGGGCGGCCATCGCTCCGTCCAGCGGCGGGCGCATATCCAGCGAGGTCAGGGCGGCCTGCATGTAGAGGCCCGATCCGCCGATGACGATCGGCCGGCGCCCGGAGGCCAGCGCGGCGTCGATCATCGCGTGGGCCTCTTCGGCAAAGCGTCCGGCGCTCATCTGCTCCGTGATGTCGTGGCTCGCCACCAGCAGGTGCTCGAGGAGGTCCCTCTCGGCCGCGCTGGGAGCGCCGCTGAGCGTTTCCAGGCCCCGGTAGAGCTGGAAGGCGTCGGCCGACAGGGCAACCGGATCCTCGCCCCGGGCGCGGAGATCCTCGGCCAAGGCGATGGCCAGACCGGTCTTGCCGACCCCGGTCGGGCCGAATAGCGCGATTACCTGGAGAGGCTGGGCGGTCACGGAGCAATTATCGCGCCGGCCGTGCCAGACTCCGCACATGGAGATCCGGGGCGCAACCGCACTGGTTACCGGAGCCTCCGGCGGGATCGGTGCCGCGATCGCAGAAGGTCTCCATCGCCGGGGAGCCGCCCTTCGGCTGACCGGCCGTAACGAGGCCCAGCTCGAAGCGGTGGCGGCGCGCACAGGCGGCGAGGTAATTATCTGCGATCTGGGCGACCGGGATCAGCTCGACGAGCTCGCCGCGGCGAGCCACGACTGTGACATCTTGATCGCGAACGCCGGATTGCCCGGTTCGGGCCCCCTGCTCGACTTCAGTCCGGAGGAGATAGACCACGCCCTCGACGTAAACCTGCGGGCCCCGATCCAGCTCTCGCGGGCGCTGGGCGCGGAGATGGCCGGCCGGGGTCGGGGCCACATCATCTTCATCAGCTCGCTGCTCGGGAAGATCGCCACGCCGGGCAGCTCCCTCTACTCGGCCACCAAATTCGGGCTGCGCGGCTTCGCCGCCGGCCTTCGGGCCGACATGGCCGCCAGCGGGGTCGGGGTCGGCGTGGTCTTCCCGGGCTTCATCCGTGACGCCGGGATGTTCCACGACTCCGGAACGCGGCTCCCCTCCTGGGTCGGAACCAACACGCCGGACGAGGTGGCCGACGCGGTCTGCCGCGCCATCAGCGACAACCGGGCCGAGACCGACGTCGCCCCGGTGATGATCAGGTCGACGGTGTGGGCGGCCGGCGCCGCGCCGGGTCTCGCAACACGGGTAATCGACCGTCTTGGCGCCAGCAGCGTGAGCAGCCAGCTGGCACGCGGTCAGCGCGACAAGCGCTGAGCTGCCGCCGCGAGGGCCATCTCCCCGGTAAGTGACTGGCTGGTGGCGCCGGTGATCGAAACCTCGACGAGATCCCCGGGCGCGCCGATCCCGTCGAAGTAGACGTTGCGGTTGTGGCGGGTCCTCCCCCTCAGCCGGGCGGGGTCCTCACGGGAGGTGCCTTCGACCATCACCTCCAGGTCGCGCCCCAGGAAGCGCTGGGCCCGCTCTGACCCGCGACGGCGAACGACCTCGAGCAGCCTGTCCATTCGCTTGCGGGCAACGTCATGGTCGACGAACGCGTCGGACATCTCGGCGGCCTCCGTTCCCCGTCGCGGGGAGAAGATGAAGGTGAAGGCACCGTCGAACCCAACCTCCTCGGCCACCTCGAGGGTCTCGGCGAAATCCTCATCGGTCTCCCCCGGGAAGCCGACGATGATGTCGGTGGTGATCGCGCAGTCCGGCACGCGCTCGCGGATCATGGCGACGCGGTCCATGTAGCGGGAACGGTCGTAGGTGCGCCGCATCCGCTTGAGGATCCGGGACGAGCCGGACTGGAGCGGAAGGTGTATGTGCTCGCAGACCGAGGGCAGGCTCGCGTGAGCCTCGATCACGTCCTCCCGCATGTCCTTGGGGTGTGGGCTCGTGTAGCGGACGCGTTCGATGCCCTCGACCGAATCGACGCAGCTCAGCAGCTCGCTGAACGAGGAGCGCTGCGGGCGCAGGTCCCGTCCCCAGGCGTTCACGTTCTGGCCGAGCAGCGTCACCTCGACGACTCCCCTGGCGGCCAGATCCTGGATCTCTCCCGTTAGTTCATCGAGCGAACGGCTGACCTCCCGGCCCCGGGTGGTGGGCACGATGCAGTACGAGCAGCGGCAGTTGCAGCCCACGCTGATCTGGACCCAGGCGTGGTGTCCCTGCCCGGCCTTCATCGGCAGGTCGGCGGTGAAGGACTCGAACTCGAAATACCCCTGGGCGCCGATCGAGTCGCTGGCCAGGAACTCGGCCAGCTTCCCGGCCTGCCCCGGGCCAAAGGCCACGTCGACGAAGGGATAATCGGCGAAGATTTCGTCCTTCATCGACTGCGCCCAGCAGCCCCCCACGCCGATCACCGTCTCCGGGCGACGGCGCTTGACGGCCCGGGCCTCCATCAGGTGGGCGACGAAGCGGGAATCGGCCGCCTCGCGGATCGAGCAGGTGTTGAAGAGGATCAGGTCGGCCTCATCCCGCTTCGGAGCAGGCAGGTACCCGAGCGACTCGAGCAGGCCCTCGATCCGTCCCGAATCGTGGGCGTTCATCTGGCAGCCGAAGGTGGTTACGTGGTAGCGCCCGGTGACCATCGGCGCGAAGGCTAGCCGGCGTCAGGCGGCTTCGCGCTCGAAGGCGCGGATGGCGTCGTAGGCTAGCTCCTTCTCGTAGCCACGCCGGATCAGGAGCCCGAAGGCCCGCTCACGCTCCCGGTCGTCGGTCGGGGCGGCAGACAGGCGCCGACCAAGAAGCTCGACGGCGCCGGCGAGCTCGTCGTCGCGGTCGCGACCCCCGGCTGCTTCCGCCACCAGGCCGGGGGGTACCCCGGCCTCGTGGAGCTTCGCGGCGATCCGCTCGCTGCCCCAGCCGTCCAGGTTCCGCCGGTCTTCGGCGTAGTTGCGGGCGAAGCGCTCGTCGTTTACGTAGTCCAGCCGCTCGAGCTCCTCGAGCGCCTGTTCAGCGACCCCCGGTTCGATCCCGCGCTCGGCCAGCCGCAGTTCGACCTGCCGGCGCGTGCGGTCGCGCTTCTGCAGGTAGGAGAGCGCCTTGGAGACCGCGTCCTGAACGCGCTCTTCCTGTTCGCCTCCCTTGGGCACCTTCAGGCCGCTTTAGCGGCCGGCGGCTCCTCGATGTCGGGAACCTCGGCGTCTTCGTCGCGCTCTATCGGCACTACGAGGTCCTGGTCGACCCCGACGGCGGCGTAGACCTTGTCCTCGATCTCCTTGGCCATCACCGGGTTCTCGGCGAGGAAGGCCTTGGCGTTGTTGCGGCCCTGGCCGAGCCGCTCCTCGCCGTAGGAGAAGAACGAGCCGGACTTGGAGACGATCCCGTGCTCGAGGCCGAGGTCGAGTATGCAGCC
>CAIKSH010000377.1 GCA_903830015.1 uncultured Solirubrobacterales bacterium
CCGGCGAGGCGCTGCGAGAGAAGGGCGGCGAGTTCGGCACCACCACCGGCCGGCCCCGCCGCACCGGCTGGCTCGACCTGGTGGCCCTCAAATACGCGGCGCGGATCAACGGCCTGACCTCGCTCTCGATCACCAAGCTCGACGTGCTCGGCGGCCAGGAGACCCTCCCGGTAGCCACCGCCTACGAGAGCTCGGAGGACGGCGAGGGAGCGCGCCTGGAGCGCTTCCCCTACCACCAGTCGGTCCTGCACCACGTAAAGCCGGTCTACACCGAGCTGCCCGGCTGGAGCGAGGACATCACCGGCGCCCGGGCGCCGGAGGAGCTGCCGCAGGCCGCCCGCGACTACATCGCCTACATCGAGGAGTTCACCGGGGTGCCGGTCAACCTGGTCGGCGTAGGGCCCGGCAACGACCAGATCATCTGGATGAACGGCTCCGGGCCGGCGGCCTAGCGCCGCGGCCCACTTCGGCTAAGCGCTGCGGGGCGGGGCGTCGCCGGTGATGCGGGCCGGCACGCCGATGGCGAGCTTGCCGGCGGGGACGTTGGCCGTGACCACCGCGCCGGCGGCCACGAAGGCCCCCTCGCCGACCTCGACCCCGGGCAGCAGCACCGCGCCGCCGCCGATGCGGGCGCCGTCCCGGAGCGTGGGGCCGGCCAGCGGCGCGTCGGAGCCGTCGACGAGGCGGTCGTTGGTGAAGGTGACCCCGGGGCCGACGAAGGCGTCATCGCCGACCTGTGAGTGCGAGGCGACGTAGACGCCGGTCTGGACCGAGACCCGGTCGCCGATGATCACGTCGTTGTCGATGCAGCTGCCGCGGCCGATCACGCAGCCCTCCCCGATCACCGCCCGCTCGCGGACGTAGGCCTGGTCGCCGATGATCGAGCCGGCGCCGACCGCAGCGCCGGCGAAGACGATCGCCGCCGTGCTGATCACCGCACCTTCCCCCACCACCAGCAGGCCGGCCTCGCCGATCCCGGCGGCGGCCGAACCGGCCGCCAGGACGGCCGGCTTGCCCAGGACGGCGTTGTCGGCGACCTTCACGCCGTCGCCCAGCCGCACCGCGGCGTGGACGGTGACGTTGGCGCCGAAGGCGACGTTCTCGCCGATTTCGGCGGCCGGGTCGAGCACAAGCCCCGGTGCAGACGGGTCGGGCATCCCGGATACCCTAATGGCGTCGTGTCCGCCTCGAACTCCACGCCGGCCGGCGCCGGCGCGCTGAGCGGCGCTGTTCTGGGCCTCGGAATGATCGGCCGCCACCACGCGCGGCTGCTGCAGTCCACGCCCGGGGTCCGCTTTGCCGGCGCCGTCGACCCCGCCGGCGACGCCCACGGCGCGGTGCGCGACCCGTCGCTGGTCTACTCCTCGATCGCCGAGCTGCTGGCCGCCAGCACGCCCGACTTCGCCATCGTCGCCGTACCCACCGAGGAGCACCTGGCCGCGGTCGCCGAGCTGGCCGGCGCCGGGGTGAACGTCCTGGTGGAGAAGCCGATCGCAGCCAGCGCCGACGAGGGCGCCGAGCTGATCGAGGTGGTCACCCGGGCCGGCGTTAAGGGAGCGGTCGGCCACGTCGAGCGCTGCAACCCGGCGCTGATCGAGCTGCGCAGCCGCGTGCGCGAGGGTCAGCTCGGAGAGCTCTTCCTGATCGCCACCGAGCGCGTCGGCCCCTTCCCGGACCGCATCCGCGACGTCGGCGTAGTCAAGGACCTGGCCACCCACGACCACGACCTCGTCCGCTGGCTCGGCGGCGCCCCGATCCGCAGCGTGGCCGCCCAGACCCAGCACCGGATGGGGCGTGAGCACGAGGACATGGTTCTCGTCACCGGCGACCTGGAGAGCGACGTGAGCTTCAACTGCGTCGTCGA
>CAIKSH010000378.1 GCA_903830015.1 uncultured Solirubrobacterales bacterium
GTCGGGCTTGCCGATGAGCGACGGACTGCGGTACTCGGCGGTCGCGAAGACACCGTTGTCGCCAAGCGCGGTGCCTTCGAGGTAACCGCGGGCGGTGTCGAGACCGCCGCCGGCGAATTGTTCGCCGTTGACCAGCGGCTGGCTGGCGAGCTGGCCGCCCTGGACGAGTTCCTCTCGCGCCACGGCGAGGCGGCCGCGGGCGCCCGCATCCTCTCCGAAGGGGTCGAGACCGAGCCCGGCGCCGAAGCCGCAGTGGCCGCGGCGCTCGGTGGCCGGCTCGGGGCCGCGGTGGTCGGATCTCTCGGCGAGGGGCAGGAGCTCCTCTCGGCCCTCGGCGAGGCCGGGGGCAGCGCGGTGGTGGCCGGTACCGGCCCGGTCGACGAAGGCAGCCCGCCGGCGCCGGGAGCGCGCCCCCTGGCTTCCCTGATCGTCTCCACCGGCGAGCTGGCCGACCTGGCCCGGACCCTCCTGGCCGGCAGCTGGCTCGTCGATGACCTCTCGCAGGTGCCACCGGGCTTTCGCGGCGTGGTCGTCACCATCGACGGGCGGGCCTGGAACCGCGCCACGCGCGAGCTCCGCCAGGCGCCCAGCGGAGGGGCCGGCCACGTCCTGGCCGAGCGCCGGCGCCGCGCCGGCCTGGCCGAGCAGGCCGCCGGCGCCTCGGAGGCCCATGCCGCCGCCGAGCGCGAGGCTGCGGAGCTGGCCGCCGACGCCGAGAAGGCGCAAGGGCGCCTGGAGCAGGCCGAGGAGGCGCGCCTGGCCTGCGAACGCGACCTCGACCAGGCGCGCGAGGCGGCCCGCCGGACCGAATGGCTCATGAACGAGCGCCGCGAGGCGCCCGAGCAGGGCCAGGCGGCGGTCCGCCGGGCCCAGCTGGAGGGCGAGCTCGGAGCCGAGCGCCGCGTGGCCGAGCGCGCCCAGGCCGACCGCGAGGAGCGGGCCGAGGCGATCCGCCAGCACGCGGCGGCGATCTCCCGCGACAACGGCCTGCTGCCGGCGGCCGCCCGCGTACAGGCGGCGCTGGGAGCCACCCACGAAGCCCTGGCCGGGCTGGCCGGGAAGCTGGCCGCCGAGCTTGACGCCGACCGGGACTCGGGGGGCAGCGAGACCGAGGAGCTGAGGGCGTGCGCCGCGGCCGAGGCCGACATCCAGGCCCGGCTGCGCGAAGGCGCCGAGGCGGTGACCGAGGCCGAGGTCCGCGCCCAGCAGTCGCGCGACCGCCACGACGAGGTGAGCGCCGAGCTGGAGCGGCTCGCCGGGCTGCTGGGGCTCGAGGCCGGCGCCGCCGAGAAGCCGCTGACCGACGAGGAGCGCGAGGGCATCGAGCAGCGCCTGGCCCGGGTCGAGCGGCGCAAGGAGCAGATCGGGCCGGTAAACCCGCTGGCCAAGGCCGAGTACGAGGAGGCGCTGGAGCACGTCGAGACGCTGGAGGCGCAGCGGACCGACCTCGAGGAGGCGATGCGTGAGCTGCGCACGCTTATCCGCGAGACCGACCGGCAGATCCGCGAGACCTTCGAGGAGACCTTCGAGGCCGCGGCCAAGAACTTCGAGGAGCTCGTCGAGCACTGTTTCCCGGGCGGCCGGGGGCGCCTGCGCCTCGTGCGTGAGGAGCGCGGGCCCAAGCCGGTAATCGGCGGCGCCGGCGGTGCCGAGGAGGCCGACGGGCTGGAGGCCGCCGCGGAAGCGGAGGCCGAGGCCGAGGAGGAGGCCAAGGAGCTCGGGGAGCCGGCCGACGACCTGGGCGTGGAGATCGAGGTGACCCCGGCCGGCAAGTCGATGAAGAAGCTGACGCTGATGTCCGGTGGGGAGAAGTCGATGACCGCCATCGCCTTCCTGTTCGCCGTCTTCCTGGCGCGGCCGTGCCCGTTCTACATCCTCGACGAGGTGGAGGCCGCCCTCGACGACCTCAACATCGGCCGCTTCCTCGAGCTGCTGCGGGCTTACCGCGAGCGGGCCCAGTTCATCGTCGTGACCCACCAGCAGCGCACGATGGAGGCCGCCGACTCCCTCTACGGGGTCTCGATGGGCGGCGACGGCGTCTCGAAGGTGATCAGCCGCAAGCTGCCGGCCGAGCTCGAGTCGCAGGCCGCCTAGCCACCGCCCGCGGGGCGCACCGCTAACCTTGGGCGCCGAGCGTTTCGAACCCCGAGAGGAATACGTGTCCGTACGACTTAGGCTCACCCGCGTGGGCGGCAAGAAGAACCCGATCTGGCGCATCGTCGTCGCCGACCAGCGCTCCCCGCGCGACGGGCGCTTCATCGAGGTCGTCGGGCACTACAACGCCCAGACCAGCCCGTCGTCGATCACCGTCGACGAGGAGCGCGTTCGCGAGTGGCTGGAGAAGGGCGCGCAGCCGACCGCCCAGGTCCGCCGGCTGCTCAGCACGCAGGGCATCAGCGCCTGAGTCCCGTGCGCGAGCTGCTCGAGTATCTCGCGCGGGCCCTGGTCGAAGACCCGTCCCACGTCTCGGTGGAGGAGTTCGAGGAGGACGACGGGACGATCGTGCTCGAGCTCGCCGTCGGGGATGACGACTACGGCCGGGTGATCGGCCGCGGCGGCCGAACCGCCTCGGCCCTGCGGACCGTCGTCAAGGCGGCCGCCGTGCGGGCCGACCGGCGGGTGCTGGTCGACATCGTCGACTGACGTGGGTGGCGAGCGGGCGCAGTGGCTGCCGGCCGGCCGGATCGGCCGCCCGCACGGCCTCGACGGCAGCTTCCGCGTGACCCGGCCGCGCCCCGAGCTCCTGGCCAAAGGCGTCACCCTGCGGGTCGGTGACCGCGAGGCGGTCATCGAGCGCAGGGCCGGCACCGACCAGAGCCCGATCCTGCGCGTGGCTGGCATCAGCACCCCCGAGCAGGTGAAGGACGCCCGCGGCACCGACCTGCTCTGCAGCCGCAGTGACGCGCCCGAGCTGCCCGAGGGCAAGTGGTGGCCCGAGGACCTCGCCGGGCTCGAGGTGCGCGACGGCGAGTTGCCGGTAGGCCGCGTGCGCCGGATGGTCGCCCTGCCGTCCTGCGAGGTGCTCGAGGTGGAGCGCGACGGTGCCCAGGACCTCGTGGTGCCGATGGTCGCCGACGCGATCCGCTCGATCGACGTCGATGCAGGCCACGTGGACGTGAACCTTCGCTTCATCGGGGAGGATGGGCCCGATGGAGATTGACGTCGTAACGCTCTTCCCCGGCTGGTTTGACTGGTTCCGAGAGCAGCGCCACGTAGCCAACGCCTTGGAGAGCGGCAACCGGCTGCGGGCCCTGGACCTGCGTGAGCACACCCCGCTCGGCGCCGGCCAGGTCGACGACACGCCTTTCGGGGGTGGTGCGGGGATGGTTCTCCGGGTCGACGTGATGGACGCCGCGCTGCGCGGCTTCTACGGCGTCGACCCGGTCGAGCTGCCCCGCCAGCGCCGGGTCATCGCCCTGACCCCGGGAGGGCGCGTGCTGGACGAGCAGCTGGTCTCCGAGCTGGCCGCCGAGCCGGCCCTCACGCTGCTCTGTGGGCGCTACGAGGGCTTTGACGAGCGGATCGTCCAGCACTTCTGCAGCGACGCGGTGTCGATCGGCCGCTACGTGCTGGCCGGCGGCGAGCTGGCGGCGATGGTCGTATGCGATGCCGTCATGCGCAAGCTCCCGGGAGCGCTCGGCCACGCCGACTCGGCCGAGGAGGAGTCGTTCAGCGCGGCGCTGGAGGGCGATCCCGAGTACCCGCACTACACGCGCCCGGCCGAGTACCGGGGGTGGACGGTGCCCGAGGTGCTCCTCTCCGGCCACCACGAGGAGATCCGGCGCTGGCGAAGGGCCAGGAGCCGGGAGCGCGGGGCGGCGGCCGACGGCCCTCCGCTATCCTGAGCGCTTCGCGAGCTTCGGGGGAACGGGCCGCACCGGCGGCCGGCGGTTCCCGCAGCGAGGCGAATTCCTCATGAGCACAGTGATCGACAAGCTTGAGCAGGCGCAGCTGCGCCGCGTGCCGGACTTCGCGCCGGGAGACCGGGTCAAGGTCCACTTCCAGGTGGTCGAGGGCAACCGCCGCCGTACCCAGGTCTTCGAGGGCGTCGTCATCAAGCGCCAGGGGGAGGGCGTGCGCGAGACCTTCACGGTGCGCAAGCAGTCCTTCGGAGTGGGGGTGGAGCGCACCTTCCCGCTGCACTCGCCCAAGATCGAGAAGATCGACGTCGCCTCCCGCGGCGAGGTCCGCAGGGCCAAGCTCTACTACCTGCGCGACCGGGTGGGCAAGGGCGCCCGCGTGCGCGAGAGCGAGTACGCCGGCCCCGAAGAGGCCATCGAGCCCGGGCTGGTCA
>CAIKSH010000379.1 GCA_903830015.1 uncultured Solirubrobacterales bacterium
ACCTCGCGGGCGCCCCCCTGGGCGGCCAGGATGATCGCCTCGTCGAGCATCGGCACGGTCATGTCGAGCCCCTCGATCGAGAACTGCTGCTGGCCCAGGTAGGCCTTGTGCATGAAGCGTTCGAGCGAGTCGACCGAGATCAGCCGCTGAAGGACCCGGCGGCGCTCCTCGTCGGGGAGCGGCTCGCGGAAGGTTCCGCCCTCGATCCGCTCGCGCAGCCACAGGCGCTGGCGGTGGCTGGAGATGTGCTCGATCTCGTAGGCCAGCGACCCGGTGTAGACCTCGCGCAGGTAGGGCAGCGACTCGGCCAGGTCGTCGCCCGGCACGTAGATCCGCAGGATGTCCGAGGGGATCCGGCGCATCATCGCCTCGGAGAGGTGGACGGTGTTGGGGTCGAGGGCCGGGTCGCCGATCGGCTCGGTGCCGAGCGGGTCGAGCCCGGCGGCCAGGTGGCCGTGGGTGCGGTAGGCCTTGACCAGCGCGGTGGCGGCCTGGACCGACTGCATCAGCTCGACGTCGTCGGAGCCCGGGACCGGGGCGGCTGCCGGCGGGCCGGCCGGGGCCGGGGGCTGCGGGGCGGGGCCGGCGACCAGGCCCAGGTCGGCGAAGAGGTCCTCGTAGAAGCCGTCCTCGCCCTGCAGCATCCGGTCGATGGCCTGCAGGAAGCGCCCGGACTCGGCGCCCTGGATCACCCGGTGGTCGTAGGTGGAGGTCATGGTCATGACCTTCTCGGCCCCAAGCTGGCCGCCGACGCCCTCCAGGCCGGCCGGGTAGGCGATCGAGCCGGTGGCGACGATCGTGCCCTGGCCGGGCATAAGCCGTGGCACCGAGGCGACGGTGCCGATGCCCCCGGGATTGGTGAGCGTCATGTTGGCGCCGGCCAGGTCGTCGGCGGAGAGGCTGTTGGTTCGCGCCCTCTCGATCAGCTCGTCGAAGGCCTGGCGGAAGCCGGCGAAGCCCAGCGATCCGGCGTCGCGGATCACGGGAACCATCAGCGTGCGGGAGCCGTCCTTCTTCTCCACGTCGACGGCGATACCGAGGTTGACCTGGCCGTCCTGGACGCGGAACGGCTTGCCGCCGTCCTCCTCGAAGTGGTCGGCCATCACCGGCATCTGCTCGGTCGCCGCGCGGGCGATCGCCCAGGCGATCAGGTGGGTGAAGGAGACCTTCTGGCCGGCCTCCTTGAGCTCGCGGCGCCGCGCGTCGAGGGTGGAGACGACGAGGGTTCGGAACGAGGTGGCCGTCGGGATCTCCCGGCTCTCGTCCATGTAGCGGGCGAGCATCGCCGCGCCCCCCTTGAGCTCGGTCCGCGTGGCGGCCGCCGGGGCGCCCGGCAGCCGGCCGTTCCCATTGCCGTTGCCGGTGGCGAGCACGTCGGCCTTGGTGACGCGCCCACCCGGCCCGGTGCCGGTCACGGCGGAGAGGTCGATTCCCTCGGCGGCGGCGACACGGGCGGCCACGGGGGAGACGCTCACGCCGTCGGGGGCCTGCGCCGCCTTCGGCGCCGGCGAATCCAGGGTGGCGGCGCCGTTGCCGGAGGCTGCGGCCGGAGCGCCGGCCTCCATCCGCGCAAGGACCTGGCCCACGGTCACCGTCTCGCCGGCTTCGGCGAGGATCTCGGTGATCGTTCCGCTGGCCGGCGCCGGAAGCTCGACGTCGACCTTGTCGGTGGAGATCTCCACCACGGTCTGGCCGTCGTTCACCGAATCGCCGACCGCCACGTGCCAGTCCAGGAGCGTGCCCTCGGTTACCGATTCGCCGGCCTCCGGCGTGACGATGTCGATTATCCGCTTCTCCGCGCCCTTCCCGGCAGGGCCGTCACCGTTGGTCGGCGCCGCCGAGCCGTTGCCTTCCGGGCTCCCGCCGCCGTTCTGCCCGTCGGCCCTGATCTCGGCGATCAGCTCGCCGACGGCGACCGTCTGCCCCTCGGGGGCGTGGATCTTCATGAGGGTTCCGGCTACCGGCGAAGGGATCTCGGCATCGACCTTGTCGGTGGAGACCTCGACGAGCGTCTCGCCGTCGGCGACCGGCTCGCCCTCGGCCTTGCGCCACTCGAGGATGGTTCCCTCGCTCACCGACTCGCCCATGGCCGGAAGCGTGACCTCGACTGTGGTGGCTGTGGCCATCAGGCGCTCTTGGCCTGATGCTAGCGGGCGCTCCCGGCAAGTTCGCTGTTCGCAACGGCATTTTCCCCGGCCTCCCCGGGGCTTCCGGATGGCTCGCCGCCAGCCCCTTCCGGAGCGGCCGCGGCCCGGGCGTCACGCCGGCGCTGCTCACGGACGAACTCCCACGAGCCGAAGAACGGCGCGATCGCCCCGAGCACCGCAACGGCGAAGGCCAGGCGCAGGCCGAGCACGCGGGCCTGCAGGGCGACCAGGACGAGGAGCACCATCAGGATCCACCCGATCCCGTGGGTGAAGCCGAAGATCGACTCGGCGAGGGCGAGCCCCGGGATCAGCCAGACGGCGAGCAGGATCACGTAGGCGCCGGAATGGGCGAAGGAGAGCCGCTTGAGCGTGGTGAAGGAGAGGCTCGGGACCGGGCCCTTGCGGCCCTCGGTCGGGGGTTTGGGCGCGCTCACCGGTCGAACTCCCCGAGCAGCGCGGCCATCCGCCGCAGCGGCTCGTCGGCCTCCTGCGGCCAAAGCTCCACGTCGGCCGGCCACCAGGCGTGCTCGTCGTGCTCGGAGTCGGGCGTCACCTCGGCGCCCGGCGCCAGCCAGGCCTGCCCGATGACCATCGTCATCCGCTGGGGGAGCCCTACGAGGGCCTCGACCCGGACCTCCTCGGGCTCCACCGACCACTCCTCCTGCAGTTCGCGAACCAGCGCGCTTGCCGCGCCCTCTCCCACGTCGACGGCGCCGCCGGCGCCCAGAGCCCATCGGCCGGGCCAGGAGGCCAGCCAGGCGGCCCGGCGGCCGGCCAGCCAGCGGCCCTCGGAGTCGCGTACGGCGCAGAGCGCGGCAACCGAGTCCGAGGCGTTGCCCTCCACCAGGCGCAGGGCCCAGCGGGCCGGCTGCATCTCAACGCTCAGGCCGCCCCCTTCGGTCACCTCGAAGCCGCATATGCGCCCGGCGAGCCCGTCGTGGCTGGGGGAGCCGCGCTCGGCGAGGGCGGCGATCGCGGCGTCGGCGCGCTCGCTCACATCGGCCGGCGGCTCGTAGGTCTCCTCGAGCCACGTGGTGGTAACCAGGTCGGCCGGCCAGGGTCCGCGCGCGAGCAGTGAGGGCGTGTCGGCCATCGTGGTCAGGGTACGTTGTCGGCCGTGAGCGCGCGCGCCAGGAGCATCTGGGGCTGGGGATACGAGGATTCGGCGATCGGACCGGCCGAGGCCGCCGCCGCGGCCCCGGGCGTCGAGGCCCTCTTCGGCTTTCGGGCCCAGGCTCCCGAGGAGGCGGTTCCCTTCGCCGAGGCCGATGTCCCGGCGCCGCAGGCCCAGCCGCCCGATGGGGAGCTCGGCGCGATCTGCAGCACCGACCGTCGCGACCGCGCCCTTCACGCCCGTGGCAGTTCGTACCTGGACACCATCCGCGCCTTCCGAGGCCACTACCCGCACCCGCCGGATTTCGTGGCCCGGCCGGCCGACGAGGGCCAGGTCGAGGCGCTGCTTGAGTGGGCCGGCGCCAGCCGCGTTGCCGTCATCCCCTACGGCGGCGGCACCAGCGTCGTCGGGGGAGTGGAGCCAGACGTTCCCGATGGTTACAACGGCACCTGCTCGCTCGACCTGGG
>CAIKSH010000380.1 GCA_903830015.1 uncultured Solirubrobacterales bacterium
AGGGGCGCCGCCGGACCGAGGCGCCGATCAGGGGATCGTCACGGAAGGTCCGGCAGAAGCCGGAGAGGTCGTCGTCCACCGAGAGGGCAAAGCGCATTTGCGCGATCGCCTCCCGCGCCTGGCGCCCTGCGCCGGCACGGGCCCGAAAGCAGACCAGATCGCGCCGCGGCTGCCAGGCCTGGACGACGACCGGGCTCCCGTCTACGTGCAGCAGCCGCTCGATCACCTGGCCCCGGCGCCGGAGAACCCCGTCCGGTGAAGCTCCGGGCAGCCGGAACGGCCAGGCCGGACGTACCGCGGCCTCCCGGGTGACGATCACCGCCCCAGCATGTGCACGTCCACGAGGAAGGACCTCGTGGCCGCGACCTGCTGGCGGCGGCGGCGACCCGGGCGCCTTCCGGCGCCGGTGCGGCGCCGACGGGCCACCACGGCGGCGGCCACCGCGCCGGCCACGAATGATCCGCCGACCACCGCGGCCTGGGTGGCCACCATCTCGCCGGTGGTGCGCCGGCCGGGAAGGCGCCGCACGTCGCCGACGATTACCCCCTCTACCTCCTCGGGAGGGCTCTCTGAAGCTTCGCTCTCGGGAACGGAGGCCACGTCGGGAAGCCTAGCCGCCGGTCAGCTTTCCTGCGCCGCCGCAGCCGCCTCCGGACCGACCCGCCACGGGAAGGCTTCGGCGTACGGGAGCTCCGGCTGGGCGGTCGGCTCCAGGAGCTGCTCGTAGAAGCGGTAACGGCGGACGATCTCGCCTCCCATTCCCTCCATCGCCCGGTTCATCGCCCGGTTGGTCTCGAGGATCCAGCCCATCTCGCCGTGGCTTTGGGGGGTGCTCTCGGCCGAGTCGTAGTGCATCTCGTAGAGCCGGGCGGCCACGCCGTACTGCTGGTACTCGGGCTTGACGCCGAGCGCGAAGACCCGGACGCGGTCGATCTTCTTCCTCCCCCGCAGCAGCTTGAGCCACCCGAACGGGAAGAGGCGGCCGTCGCCGACCCGGGCGATCGCCTGGTTGAAGTCGGGAAGGGTGAGGGCGGCCCCGACCACCTCCCCGGTGTCGCTCTTCTCGGCGACCATCGCCCAGTTCTCGTCGAGGACGTACTTCAGGTTCTCGGCGTAGACGTGGACCTCTTTCTCGTTGAGCGGCACGAACCCCCAGTTGCGCTCCCAGGCGGCGTTGTAGATCTCCAGGAAACGGTCGACCTCGTCGTGGAGGTCCTTCTTCCTCATGTACCGGCAGGTGATCCCGTGCTCGGACTCGACCTGGGCCGCGACCTCCCAGATTCCCGGGTGCACCTCGTCCCGGTTCTCGACGTGCAGGGACCACATCCAGACGTCCATCGCCTTGCGCAGCCCGCAGGCCTGCTCGAGGAGATCCTTGTAGTAGGGGAACTGCCACTCGGTGAGGATGATCGGGGTCAGCTCGTAGCCCTCGATCAGCAGGCCACACTCATCGTTGGTGGTGAAGCTCATGGGACCGACCATCCGGTCGCGGCCGCGTTCGGCGTTCCAGCGCGCCGCGGCGCTCACCAGGGCCTGGGCCGCCTCAGGGTCGTTCTCGCACTCGAAGAAGCCGAACAGCCCCCAGCGGTTGTCCTGAAAGGCGTTTAGATTCCTGTCCACATGGGCGGATATCCGGCCAACCACGCGTCCGTTCCGCCGCGCGAGGAAGAACTCGACCTCGGCATGCTCGAAGAACGGGTTCTTCTTCGGGTCGATGTGCTGGCGGCGCTCGAAGCGCAGCGGTGCAACCCAGTTAGGCTCTCGTGCGTAGAGGCGGTAGGGAAGCTCGAAGAATTCGCGCCGGTCCCTGCGCGTCCTCACGGGGCTTACCTCTACCTCCACGGCCGCCACGCTATATGACCACCACCCCAACCGACCTCTTCGCCAAGATCCACGGCCACGAGCGCGAGGAGCAGCTGCGGATGGCCCGGGAGGCCGACCTGCTCCCCTACTTCCGGCTTCTCGACGGCCCCGCCCGGCCTGTGGTGGAAATGGAAGGCGCCGAGCGGATCATGCTCGGATCGAACAACTACCTCGGCCTTACCGGGGACGAGCGGGTCCTCCAGGGCGCGCGCGATGCGCTCGAGCAGTACGGAACCGGGCTCACCGGCTCGCGGCTGCTCAACGGGACGATCCCCCTTCACACCGAGCTCGAGCAGGAGATCGCCGACTGGATGGGCACCGAGGCGGCGATGGTCTTCACCACCGGCCACCAGACCAACCTCGGCACGATCGGGACGATCGCCGGCCCGGGCGACACCGTGGTGGCCGACTCCGGCGACCACGCCTCGATCCTGGACGGCTGCATCCAGTCCAAGGCCAAGCTCCGCCCCTTCCGGCACAACCGCATGGAGAAGCTCGAGAAGCAGCTCGAGCGCGCCTCCGGCGACGGGGGCGGCGTGCTGGTCGTGGTTGATGGGGTCTTCTCAATGGAGGGCGATATCGCGCCGGTCGACGAGATCGCCGCCCTGTGCCGGGAGCATGGCGCCCGCCTGCTCGTCGACGACGCCCACGGCGCAGGGGTGATCGGCGCACGGGGCTCGGGCACCCCGGAGCTCCTGGGCGCCGAGGAACAGGTCGACCTGCGGACCGGGACCTTCTCCAAGTCGCTGGCCTCCTGCGGGGGGTTCGTGGCCGGGCAGGCCGACGTGATCGAGTACCTGCGCATCTCCTCCCGCGCGTACCTGTTCACCGCGTCGGCGGTGCCGGCCGCGATCGGCGCCGCGCTGGCGGCGCTCAGGATCGTGCGCTCCCCCGAGGGGCCCGGGCTCTTCGCCTCGGTCCTGGACAACGCCCGCTACCTGAGGGACGGCCTCGCCGCCCTGGGCTACGCCGTAGTGGAGCCACAGAGGCTGCCGGGAGACGGCGCCCAGCTCGACGCGCCGGGCGTGGTGGACGGCACGATCGTCACGCCGATCGTCCCGGTGGTGGTCGGGGACGACTGGAAGGCCGTCCTGCTCTGGCGGGCCCTGTGGGACGCCGGCGTCTTCGTCAACACGGCCCTGCATCCGGCCGTGCCCCCCAGCGGAGCGCTGCTGCGCACGAGCGTCATGGCCACTCATTCGCGGGAGGACCTGGACCGGGCCCTGGCCGCCTTCGCCTCGGTCAAGGAGGAGTTCGAGGCCGAGCATGGCCCGCTCCCGGGCCCGGGTTCTCACTGACCCGATCGGAGGGTCGCGGGAGCCGCCCCGGGGCTGCGCGAAATCGCCGCTCAGAGCGGCGGTTTTGTTAACGAGCCGTTGAAAGATGTGCCTCCGGTTTCCTATGTTGCTGGCAGACGCCATCGACACACGTCGGCGGGGGTGACAGTCAGCGATCGGGACCAGCAGGGAGTCCGGGTCGAGTCGGATCGCCCCCGGCGCACATAGCTTCCGGCCCCTGTTGGGGGGCGTCCCAAAACCCACCTTTTTCGTGCGACCTGCCGCCCCGGCGGCTCGGAGGATCAATGACGCAGACAGCCCAAGGAAAGAAGACGGCCCCGAAGAAGGCAAAGGGCGCCACGGCCCAGGCCACACCCCAGCACCTTCAGGCCCTGGAACGCGCGAACACCGTCCGGCTCGCCCGGGCCGAGCTCAAGCGCCAGGTCGCCGCCGGCGGGGTGGCCGCCGCCGACGTCATCCTCGACTGCCCCTGGGAGGCCGAATCGATGAGCGTCGCCGACCTCATCACCAGCCAGCGCCGCTGGGGCCGGACGCGCTGCCGCCGCCTCCTCCAGGCAATCCCCGTTCCCGAGCAGAAGACAATCGGCTCGCTCACCGACCGCCAGAGGCAGGCGCTGGCCGAACAGCTGACCCGCTAGGCCCGGCTCAGCCGGCGTCGGCCACGATCTCGAGGATGTGGCCGTCGGGATCGCGCAGGTAGACCGAGGCCAGGCCGCCCCGCTCGTGCAGCGGCGTGGTCGGGATCTCGCGCGACTGCAGGTAGTCACGCCATGAGGCGACCTCCTCCGGCGAGCCCACGCGCAGGGCGATGTGATGTACGGCGCCGGTTCCCTGGGCGGCCGGCTGCATCTGCGGGTACTCCAGGAATGAGAGCTGCAGCCCCGCGGGGTCGCCGGGGTCGGCAGCAAACCAGAAGTGGCGGGTGCCGGGGTCGTCCTCGTTGACCGTCTCGCGGACCAGCGTGAAGCCGAGCAGGTCGCGGTAGAACCCGGCCGTGCGCTCGAGGTCGGAGCTGATCAGCGTCAGGTGATGAAGTCCGGCGATCCGCAGCGCCGGCGCCGCCAGCGGCACCGGGGCGCCCTGCGGAGGCGGCTCGTGGCCTAGGCCCTCCATGACATTCCCCCGGCCCGGTTCTTGAATATCGAACGCATCACGGTGAATACGAGAGCAAAGACGATTACGGCCAGTGCCACAAGCGCCGGGCGCGGAAGCCCGGTCAGCAGGGCGGCCAGGCCGAGCACCAGAGCCGCTGCGCAGCCGCCCACCAGGACCGAATGCGAGCGGTAGCCGGCGAGGTGTTCGCGGAGCGCCAGCTCAATCGTCGCCAGGAAGACAAGGGCAAACCCGAAGCCCAGGAGAAGCCCGCGCGACTGGCCGGAACCGATGAGCCCGACCACGAGAAGCACCGCTCCCCCCAGGATGCAGATCTCGGTGAGCGGCACCGGGGCCCACGGTGGCCGCGGCGCCTCCTCGAGGCGGGCGCGGCGACTGGCGCGTGGCTCGGCGCGCC
>CAIKSH010000381.1 GCA_903830015.1 uncultured Solirubrobacterales bacterium
CGCGCACCTGCCCCTCGATCCGGCGCAGGCGCTTGAGCAGCTGCTCCCGGCTAGCGCTGTAGCCCCTGGTCTGCGTCTCGGTGGCCATGGAAAAGCTCCTCTCGTAGATACCCCTGGGGGGTATGCTAGCGTAGTCGGGAGATGGAAGCCACCGTCACCGAAGAGACAGGTCACGTCGACCTCCCGATCGAGGGGATGAGCTGTGCCTCGTGCGCGATGAAGGTCGAGCGCACGCTCGGCGCCGTCGAGGGGGTCACCGCGGCCACCGTCAACTTCGCCACCGGCAGGGCGGCGGTCGACTTCGTGCCGGGCGCCGCCACGCGCGAGGAGCTGGCCGACGCCGTGGCCCGCGCCGGCTACGCCGTCGCCCCCACCCACGACCACCACGGGGAACACGGCGACGAGCACGCCGGCCACGACCACATGAACCACGCCCAGGACGGCCTGGGCCTGCGCCTGGCCGTGAGCGGCGCGCTGACCGTGCCGGTCGTCCTCATCTCGATGGTCATGGCTCTCCACTTCGCCGGCTGGGAGTGGGTCGTCATGGCCCTCACGCTGCCGGTGGTGCTGTGGGGTGGCTGGAGCTTCCACGCCACCGCCGCCCGCGCCGCCCGCCACGGCCACGCCAACATGGACACCCTGGTCTCGGTCGGCACCCTCGCCGCGCTGGCCTGGTCGGTCGTGGCCGTGCTCACCGGCGGCCCGGACCTCTACTTCGAGACCGCCGCCGTGGTGACCACCTTCATCCTCGCCGGCCGCTTCCTCGAGGAACGGGCCAAGGGCCGAGCCGGGGCGGCGCTCAAGGCGCTGCTCGAGCTCGGCGCCCGCGAGGCCACCGTCCTCGGGCCCGATGGCTCCGAGCGGCTGGTGCCGGCCGAGGAGCTGGAGGTCGGCGACCGGTTCCTCGTGCGCCCGGGCGAGAAGATCGCCACCGACGGCACCGTCGAGGAGGGCCGCGCCAGCGTCGACGAGAGCATGCTCACCGGGGAGTCGCTCCCCGTCTCGGTCCAGCCGGGAGCCACGGTCACCGGCGCGACGGTGAACCTTTCCGGGCGCCTGGTCGTTCGCGCCACGCGCGTGGGCGCAGACACCGAGGTCGCCCAGATCGCCCGCCTGGTCGAGGAGGCCCAGACCGGCAAGGCGCCGGTCCAGCGGCTGGCCGACCGGATCTCGTCGGTCTTCGTGCCCGTGGTGATCGTCATCGCCATCCTGACCCTCGCCGGCTGGCTCATCGCCGGCGCCGGGGCGGCCGCCGCGTTCACCGCCGCGGTCGCCGTGCTGATCATCGCCTGCCCCTGCGCCCTGGGCCTGGCCACCCCCACGGCGCTGATGGTCGGGACCGGGCGCGGCGCCCAGCTCGGAATGATCATCCGCGGCCCGGAGGTCCTGGAGTCCACCCGCCGCGCCGACACGATCGTCCTGGACAAGACCGGCACCGTCACCACCGGCCAGCTCGAGCCGGCGGGCATAACCGTCTCCGGCCCGGACGAGGCACAGGCGTGGCGGCTGATTGGCGCGGTCGAAGCGGCCTCCGAGCACCCGATCGCCCGGGCGATCGCCGCCCGGGCGGCCGAACTTCACGACGGCCCGCTTCCCGCAGCCGGCGACTTCACCAACCACGAAGGCCTCGGGGTCACCGGCACGGTCGACGGCCACCGCCTAGTCGTCGGGCGCCCCGCGCTGCTGGCTCAGAAGGGCATCGCCATGGCGCCGGAGCTGGAAGCGGCGCTGGAGGCCGGGCAGGCTCTCGGGCAGACCTCGATCGCCGCCGCGGTCGACGGCGAAGCGGTCGCCGTCATCTCGGTGACCGACACGGTCAAGCCCGGGGCCGCCGAGGCAATCGGCCGGCTGCGCCGGATGGGACTGGCCCCCGTGCTGCTCACCGGCGACAACGAGCGCGCCGCCCGCACCGTGGCCGCCGAGGTGGGAATCGACGACGTCGTCGCCGGGGTGCTGCCGGCCGGCAAGGTCGCCGAGGTGACCCGCCTGCAGGCCCAGGGCGCCGTGGTGGCGATGGCCGGCGACGGCGTCAACGACGCCCCGGCCCTCGCCCTGGCCGACCTGGGCATCTCGATGGGCACCGGCACCGACGTGGCCATCGAGGCCTCCGACCTGACCATCGTCAGCGGCGACCTCGGCCGCGTGCCCGACGCGATCTCGCTGAGCCGCTCGACGCTGCGCACGATCAAGCAGAACCTCGCCTGGGCCTTCGGCTACAACGTCGCCGCCATTCCCCTGGCCGCCGCCGGCCTGCTCGACCCGATGATCGCCGGCGCGGCGATGGCCCTCTCCAGCGTCAGCGTCGTGCTCAACGCGCTGCGGCTGCGGCGCTTCCAGCCGGGCCGGTAGCGTCGGCGCCATGGAGGCGATGGTCTTCACCGCTCCCGGCCGGCCGCTCGAGCGCCGCGAGCTGCCGGTTCCCGAGCCCGGGCCCGGGCAGGTGCTGGTAAAGGTCGCTGCCTGCGGCATCTGCCGCACCGACCTGCACATCCTCGACGGCGAGGTGCAGGTGCCCGATCCGCCGCGGATCCCCGGCCACCAGGTCGTCGGCGAGGTGGTCGGCGGCGAGGGCCACGCGCCCGGCACGCGGGTGGGCATCCCCTGGCTGGGCTGGACCTGCGGCGAGTGCCGCTGGTGCACGAGCGGCCGAGAGAACCTCTGCGAGCGCGCGCTCTTCACCGGCCGGGACATCGACGGCGGCTTTGCCGAGTACGCCGTAGGCGACCACCGCTACTCCTTCCCCCTCCCGGACGGCTACGGCGACACCGAGGTCGCCCCTCTGCTCTGCGGCGGCCTGATCGGCTACCGCGCCTACGGCATGACCACCGGTACCCGCCTGGGCCTCTACGGCTTCGGCGCCGCCGCCCACATCATCTGCCAGGTCGCCGTCCACCAGGGGCGGGAGGTCGCCGCGTTCACCAGCCCGGGCGACGCGGCCGCGCAGGAGCTCGCGCTCGAGCTCGGCGCCGCCTGGGCCGGCTCCAGCGACCAGGAGGCCCCCTGGCCGCTGGAC
>CAIKSH010000382.1 GCA_903830015.1 uncultured Solirubrobacterales bacterium
CCCGGGCCTGCTCGGCAAAGAGGAGCTTGCGCTCGCGGGCCCCGCGCGGAGGGAGCATCAGCGAGAAGGCCCGCGCCGGGGTGGATCCATATTCGGCCGCCAGCCACGGTCCCAGCTCGACCAGGTCGGCGGGCAGCGAGGCGTCTAGGACCTCCCGGGGGGCGAGGACGTCGTGCTCGGATTCCTCGGTCAGGCCTGTGACCACGGCGAGCAGCTCCTGGCGCCCGAAGGGCACCACCATCACCGAACCGACGCCGACCCCGTCCGGCCGCTCGTAGTCGAACGGCCCCCGCAGGACGCGGGCCGTGGTTATCGGCTCGACCTGGACGACCGCGGACACCGACCGAAGATAGAGGCCCCCCGGGATGGGTCCGGGCGGCCCGCGCGGTTAGATTCTCCCCATGGACCTGCGCCCCGACGAGACCGTCATCTACTTCGGCCACCCGAGCTGGCGGTCGCTCAAGGCCTTCTACCTGGCCGGGGCGCTGATCGCGCTCGTCGCCGGATTCCTGGCCTGGCTGATCTTTTCCCCGTTCACCGGGATCGTCGTCTTTGCCGCCATCCTGGGAGCCACGATCCTCGTCGGCCTGGTGCGGCGCATCTTCGTCAAGTACACGATCACCAGCGACCGGCTGGTGCTGGAGCGCGGCTTTCTCTCCCGGGAGATCCACCAGACCCGGATCGACCGGGTCCAGAACGTCAACACCAGCCAGAGCCCGGTCGACCGGCTCTTCCGCGTGGGACGGGTCGACTTCGACACCGCAGGCAGCGACGGGGCCGACCTCTCCTTCGAGGGCGTCGACGATCCGCCGCAGGTGGCCGCCGCCGTCGACGAGGCCCAGAGGCTGCACGCCGAGCGGCTGGTCCGCCCGGCCGACGGAACCGGCGCCCAGTAAGGCTCAGGCGCCGGCGGCCTCGCGCAGCGCGTCGGCCCGGTCGGTGCGCTCCCAGGTGAACTCGCGCTCGTTACGGCCGAAGTGGCCGTAGGCCGCGGTGCCGGAGTAGATCGGGCTGTGCAGGCTCAGGTACTCACGGAAGGCGGCCGGCCGCAGGTCGAAGTTCTCGGCCACCAGCTCCTCAATCCGGGCGACCGGGACCGTCTCGGTGCCGAAGGTGTCGACCATCACCGAGACGGGGCGGGCGACGCCGATCGCGTAGGCGACCTGGACCTCGGCACGGTCGGCCAGCCCGGCGGCGACGATGTTCTTGGCCACGTGGCGGGCCGCGTAGGCGGCCGAGCGGTCGACCTTCGACGGGTCCTTGCCGGAGAAGGCCCCGCCGCCGTGGCGGGCCATGCCGCCGTAGGTGTCGACGATGATCTTGCGCCCGGTAAGGCCACAGTCGCCGACCGGGCCGCCTATGACGAAGCGGCCGGTCGGGTTGACCAGCAGGTCGGCCCGCAGCTGCCCGGCGTCGTAGTCGAGCCCCTCGGCGTCAAGCACCGGAACCACGACGTTCTCCCAGAGGTCGTCGGCGATCTGCGCCTGCTCGACCTCTTCGTCGTGCTGGGTGGAGATCAGCACCCGCTCGACGGCGACCGGCCGGTCGTCCACGTAGCGGACGCTGACCTGGGTCTTGCCGTCGGGGCGCAGGTAGCCGAGCGTGCCGTCCTTGCGCACCTCGGTCAGCCGTTCGGCCAGGCGGTGGGCGAGGTGGACCGGGAGGGGCATGAGCGAGTCGGTCTCGCTGGTCGCGTAGCCGAACATCATTCCCTGGTCGCCGGCACCGGCCTTGTCGAGCGGGTCCTCGTCGCCCTCTCGGGCCTCCTTGGCCTCGTCGACTCCCTGGGCGATATCGGCCGACTGGGCCTCCAGGCGGTTGAGCACCTCGACGCGGTCGGCGTCGAACATCGGGTCGAAGCCGACATAGCCGATCTCGCGGACCGTGTCGCGGACGATCTTCTCGACGTCGATCTTCGAGACGTCGAAGGAGGTCTCGCCGGCGACGACGACGAGGTTGTTGTTGACCAGCGTCTCGCAGGCGACCTTGGCGAAGGAGTCCTGGGCCAGGATGGCGTCGAGGATCGCGTCGGAGATCTGGTCGGCGACCTTGTCGGGGTGGCCCTCGGTGACCGACTCGGAGGTGAAGAGGAAGCTGTTCTCGGCGCTCATAAGTGCGCGAAGGGTAGCGGGCCGGCCCCGGCCGGCGGTAAGCCCCGGTGCAGCCTCAGCGGCCCTCGTAGCTGCGCCGGCCGCTGCGCTCGCGGACGTCGATCACGAGCGGGATGCCGTCGAAGCCGTACCGCTTGCGCAGCCGGTTCTCGAAGAAGTACATGTAGTCGCGCGTCACCCGGTTGCGGTGGTTGACCTGGAGCGCGAAGCGCGGCGGCCCGGTCTCGATCTGGGCCAGGTAGAAGAGCTTGAGGCGCTTGCCGCGCCTGGCCGGCGGCTGGCGCTCGTCGACGACCTCGGCCACGAAGCGGTTCAGGTCGGCGGTGGGGATCCGCTCCTGGCGGCGGCGGCCAAGCGCTATCGCCTCGGCGATCACCCGCTCGACGTTGCGGCCGGTCAGGGCGCTGAGGGTCATCACCCTCGGCCGCAGGCGCAGCTTGGAGAGGACCTTCGCGCGCTCGTGGTCGAGGTCGGCCTCGTCCATCTCGGTCTCGTCCCACTTGTTCAGGACGAGCAGCGTGGCGCATCCCTCCTTCATCGCCAGCTCGGCGATCCTCAGGTCCTGGCTGGTCACGCCGTCGGCGGCGTCGCAGACGACGATCGCCACGTCGGCCCGCTCCACCGCCCGCTGGGAGCGCAGCGCCGTGTAGTACTCAACCTTGTCGCTGACCTTGGCCAGGCGGCGCATCCCGGCGGTATCGACAATCAGCAGCCGCTGGCCGTCGACCTCGAGCGGCAGGTCGATCGAGTCGCGCGTGGTCCCGGCGACGTCGCTGACGATCACCCGCTGCGACCCGGCGAGCTTGTTGACGAAGGTCGACTTGCCGACGTTCGGCCGGCCGATGATCGCCAGGCGCAGGAGGTCGTCGTCCTCCTGGGGCCCTTCTTCCTCCGGAGGAAGCATCACGGTCAGGCGGTCGAGCAGGTCGCCGCTGCCCAGCCCCTGGGCCGCCGAGACGGCGACCGGCTCGCCCAGGCCGAGGCGGTGGAAGTCGGAGGCCAGCGGGATGTCGGCCGGCCCGTCGACCTTGTTGGCCGCCACCAGCACCGGGATCCCGGAGCGGCGGAGCAGGTCGGCCATCTCCTCGTCGCCCGGCCGCACCCCGGCCTGGGCGTCGACGACCAGGAGCGCCACCTGCGCCTCGTCTATGGCCGCCTGGGCCTGCTCGCGGATCGAGCCGGAGATCGGGTCTTCGTCGAGCCGGTCCATGCCGCCGGTGTCGATGAGGACGAACGGGCGCCCGTTCCAGTCACAGTCGATCTCCTTGCGGTCACGCGTCACCCCGGCCCGCTCGTGGACCACCGCCTCGCGGCTCCCGCTCAGGCGGTTGACCAGGGAGCTCTTGCCCACGTTCGGGTAGCCGACGACGGCAACCCGGGGAGGGCTCATCGGCAGCCCTCGGCATCGCGCCGCTCGTCGACCATGGCCACAACGCGGTCGCAGACCTCGGCGACGGTGAGGCCGGAGGTATCAAGCTCGACCGCGTCGTCGGCCGCCCGCAGCGGCGAGTGGGCCCGCCGGCCGTCGCGGGCGTCCCGCTCGGCCTGCTCGGCGAAGACCTCTTCGACCGGACGGCCGGTCTGCTCGGCGCGCCGTCGCGCCCGCTCCTTCGGGTCGGCGGTCAGGAAGACCTTCAGCTCGGCATCCGGCGCGATGACCGTTCCGATGTCGCGGCCCTCGGCCACCCAGTCGCCGGCGGCCAGGAGCGCCCGCTGGCGCTCGGCCATGACGGCGCGTACCTCGGGGTCGGCCGCCACGCGCGAGGCCTCCTCGGTCACCCGCGGCTCGCGGATCGCCTCGGTCACGTCCTCGCCCCCGAGAAGGATGCGCTCGCCGAGGCCGATCTCGAGCGACGAGGCCGCGCAGGAGGGGTCTTCGAGGCGGGCGAGGGCCACGCATCGGTACATCGCCCCGGTATCCAGGTAGGTGAAGCCGAGCGCCTCGGCGCAGCCGCGAGCAACCGTTGACTTGCCGGCCCCGGCCGGGCCGTCGATGGCGACGATCATCGCGGCTGAACGTAGCGGCCGGGCGCGCTCAGCGCAGGGCCGCGAGGTCGTCGAGGAAGCCCGGGTACGAGACGTCGATCGCCTCGGCGCCGACGATCTCCACCCCCTCGGCGGACGCCAGGCCGGCGATCGCGCCGAGCATCGCCAGGCGGTGGTCGCCGCGGGCGTCGATGCGGCCCCCGCGCAGGCCGCCGGTGCCCTCGATCACGAAGCCGTCGGCGGTCGCCTCGGCCCGGCCGCCCAGCGCGGTCAGTCCCTCGACGACCGAGGCGATCCGGTCGGATTCCTTGAGCCGGAGCTCTTCGGCGCCGCGGACCACCGTCTCTCCCTCGGCAAAGCAGCCCAGGAGCGCGACGAGCGGCAGCTCGTCGATGGCCAGCGGCACCTCGCCGGGCTCCACCGTCGTGGCCACCAGCGGGCCGGAGGTGACGTCGACCTCGCTGACCGGCTCGTCGGTGGGAATCTCGTCCTCGAAGGCCGGTTCCTCGAGGTCGGCGACCACCACGCCGCCCATGCGCTCGGCGATCCGCATGAAGCCGGTCCGGGTCCAGTTGACCCCGCAGGCGCCGAGCAGCAGCCGCGAGCCAGGCACGAGCATCCCGGCGGCGACCATGAAGGCGGCCGAGGAGGGATCGCCGGGAACCTCGACCTCGGCCGGCAGTTCGATCTCGTCGGCGTTGAAGACGGTTAGGACGTTTCCGCTGCGCTCGATCCGGGCGCCGCAGGCGGCCAGCAGGCGCTCAGTGTGGTCCCGGCTGGGCTCGGGCTCGATGATCGTGGTCTCGCCGTCGGCCAGGAGGGCGGCCAGGCAGATGCAGGACTTCACCTGGGCGCTGGCCACGGGCAGCTCGTACTCGATCCCGTGCAGCGGCGAGCCATTGACGGTAACCGGCGGCAGTCGTCCGTCGGTGGCTTCGATGCTGGCCCCCATCAGCTCGAGCGGCGCCGCGATCCGGTCGACCGGGCGCCGCCGGATCGACTCGTCGCCGTCCAGGGTGAAGGAACGCCCGACCTGCCCGGCCAGCCAGCCCGGCAGGAGACGCATGAGCGTGCCGGCGTTGCCGACGTCAATCGGCCCGTCCGGCTCGTGGGCGTTGCGCAGCCCGGTGCCGCGGATGGTCACCGCGTCGCCGTCGCGCTCCACGAGGGCGCCCACGGCGGCAACCGCTTCAAGGGTGGAGAGCGTGTCCTGGGCCAGGAGGTAGTTGGTGATCCGCACCGGCTCGTCGGACATGGCGCCGAGAATGGCCAGGCGGTGGGAGATCGACTTGTCGGCGGGGACCCCGATCTCGCCCCGAAGCGGCCCCGATGGCTCGACGGTGACGTTCACTGCGCGGCCAGGTCGATGCCGGCCAGGCAGCGCTCGGCGTCCCCGGCCCGATCCTCGGCCACCCAGAGGGAGATGGTGCCGCTGCGCCGGTCGGGGGCGGGGCTGAGCGCCAGGTCGGCGATGCTGATGTCCTCGCGGCCCAGCGCGAGGGCGATCTCGGCCACCACGCCAGGCCGGTTGGGCACCGCGATCGAGATCTCGCGCACCGGGCCCCCGCCGAGGCCTTCGTCGGTGAGGCGCCGGCGGTCGCCGGCGGCCTGCTCCTGCCAGCCGCGCAGCCAGTCGACGTCACCGGATCCCAGGGCCCCGCGGACCGCCTCGAGCCGCGCTATCGCAGCATCGATCTCCTCGGCCAGCGCGTCGGCGTTGCTCTCGTAGATCGAGGCCCAGAGCTCCGGGGAGGCGCCGGCCACGCGGGTCGCGTCACGGAAGCTCGGTCCGGCGACCGGTATCGAGCGGTCGCCCAGGGCCGCGGCGGCCTGACCGACCAGGAGGTTGGCGAAGACGTGGGGCAGGTGGGAGACGGCGGCCATCATCCGGTCGTGCTCGGCGGCTTCCAGGATGGTCGGCCGGGCTCCGGCGGTGGTGACGAGGCGGTGAACCTTCTCGAGCGCGACCCCGCTGGTGGTCGAGGTCGGGGTGAGGTACCAGGTGGCGTCCTCGAAGAGCCCCTCGCGGGCGTTCTCGAATCCGGCCACCTCGGCTCCGGCGAGCGGGTGGCCGCCGACGAAGCGCTCGTCCCCGGCGGCGGCCTCCACCACTGCGGCCTTGGTCGAGCAGACATCGGTCACCGCGCAGCCTTCCGGGGCGGCGGCGAGCACCTCGCGGACCTTCTGCGCCGCGATTCCCGCCGGCACCGCGACGACGGCCAGGTCGGCGCCCGCAAGCGCCTCTCCGAGGTCCTCGAAGGCCTCGTCGATGAGGCCGGCCTCGAGCGCCAGGGCGGCCCGCGGGCTCACCCCCCGCACGGTGAACTCGCCGCTGCGCCTGGCGGCGAGTCCGAGCGACCCTCCGATCAGGCCGACACCGACGACCGTGAGGATCAAGCGGCCGGCGCCCCCTCGGCCAGGAAGGAGCGCTTGCCGGCCAGCTGGGCGGCCTGGTCGAGCCTCTCGGCGTACTCGCGAAACTCGCTGCTGCGCAGCGCCTGCGGGCCGTCGCAGATCGCCTCCTCGGGCTCGGGGTGGACCTCGACGATCACCCCGTCGGCTCCGGCTGCGGCGGCGGCCAGCGAGAGCGCCGGCA
>CAIKSH010000383.1 GCA_903830015.1 uncultured Solirubrobacterales bacterium
CGGCTACCGCAGCCGCGGCGCCGGCCGCGCCGCCGGCCCCCCCGGCCGCCCCGCCGCCGGCCCCGCAGCCGATCTCCGGGATTCCCAAGGGCCCGCCGGTCCGGCCCCCCGCCGGGCCCGGCGAGCAGCCGTCGATCGAGATCGACGGCCGGTGGCGCCCGCTGGCGGCCTGGTGGCGCCGCGCGCTGGCGCTGGTCATCGACGGGCTCATCAAGTTCGCCTTCACCATCCCGGCGATCGTGATCGCGGTAGTGATCGCGGTGAGCATCGACTGGGGTTCGATCGACTTCGAGCAACTGCAGGACGGCCAGACGGTCGACGGGCGCGTGCCGGGGCTCAGCGTCGCCGACACCGCCAGGCTCGGAGGCGCCTTCCTCGTGCTGCTGGTCTGGACGCTGCTGGTCGAGATGACCTACCAGCCGCTGACCATGGCCCGGAAGGGCGGTAACAACGGGCGCACCTGGGGGATGCAGGCGCTGGGCATCCGGGTGGTCCGCGACAACGGCACGGCGATGACCTACGGGCCGGCACTGGTGCGCGAATTCCTGGTGATGTACCTGCTCTTCGGGCTGATCTCGGTGATCGGCAACGCGGTCACCGTGGTCGGCGGAACGGTGATCGTCCTCGTCTTCTACCTCTGGCCGCTCTGGGACGCCCAGAACCGCGCCGTCCAGGACTTCATCTGCTCAACCCACGTGGTGGCCGACTGACGATGAGCTGGCTGGCCACCCTGCCCGCGTGGCTGCTGGTGACGATCTCGGTCGCCGTCTTCGTCGGTATCGCGCTGGCCGGCCGCAAGATCGCTGAACGCGCCTCCACCGAGCAGGAGCGGGGCAGCCACCACACCGTCGCCGGCAACCTGATGCCGGGGATCTGCGCGATCTTCGGGATCATCGCCGGGCTCACGCTCGTAAACCAGGTCAACAACCTCCACCATGCCCAGGAGGCCGTGTCGCGGGAGGCCTCGGCGGCGGCCCGGCTGGCCTGGGCCTCCGACCCGGGGCCGGCCGACAGCGTGCAGGTGCCGCTCGAGAGGTTTATCGAGGCCGACACCGGCCCCGGCTGGGAGCTGACGACCGGCGAGCCGCTGCCGGCGCCGCTAACCACATCGATCCAGCAGCTCCAGGGCGGCGTGCGGCTGCTGGCCACCGACGGCGGCACGCGTACCCAGGCCGGGACCGAGATGCTCACCGCCCTGGACGACCTGATGACCGCGCGCCGCGAGCGCGTGGTCGCCCAGAGCACGCAGATGCCGACGCTCTTCGTGATCGCGCTGTTCCTCGCCGGGCTGGCCGTGGTCTTCAACGCCGCGGCCCTGACCGTCGGGCGCCCCTACACGTGGCGGCTGATCGTCCCCGTGGTCGCCGTGGTCGCGGTGGACATCGCGCTGGTGATCGCCCTCTGGCTTCCGTTCTCGGGAACGATCCAGGCCAGCCGGCAGCCGCTGCTGGACGTCCAGCAGCAGATCCAGGAACGCTTCTTCGAGCTCGGCTAGGCGGCGGGGGCCGGGTTGGCCTGCGCCCAGGCGATGATCGCCTTGGAGTCGCCTATCCCGGTCCCGTCGTCCAGCTCGAGCGCCGGCACCCAGGCGTTGCCGGTGAGCTCGACGACCTGCCGGCGCTTGGGCTGGAGCCAGAGCGGCAGCGGCCCGAGGCCGTAGACCTTCACGACCTCCGGGTCGTAGCCGGCGTCCAGGAGGGCCTGGTGGGCCTCCCCGCACGGGTGCTTGTGGCCAAACAGCGGCCGCTTCCAGTCTCCGTAACAGACGTACAGCTTCACTCGACCAGCTCCTTTACCTTGGCGGCGACGTTATCGGGGGTTATCCCGAGCTGCTCCATGACCTCGGCCGCCGGCGCCGAGGCGCCGAAGCGCTCAACCGAGACGGCGGCATCCACCCAGCGCTCCCAGCCCTGGCCGATCCCGGCCTCCACCGAGACGGAGGGAATCCCGTCGGGGAAGACCGAATCACGGTAGGCCTGGTCCTGGGCCTCGAAGAGCTCCCAGCTGGGGAAGGAGACCACGCGCGTGGGGATGCCGTCGGCCTGGAGCCGGTCGGCGGCGGCCACGGCGACCTCGACCTCGCTGCCGGTGCCCACGACGATGGCCTTCGGGTCGCCGTCGGCCTCCCGCATCACGTAGGCGCCCCTGTCCAGCCCGGCGGCCGAAGCGAACGGCTTGCCCTCCCCGCGCTCGTAGACCGGCAGGTTCTGGCGGCTCAGGGCGAAGGCGGCCGGGCCGTGGAGGCCGTTGACGGTGATCCGCCACGCCTCGGCGGTCTCGTCGGCGTCGCAGGGCCGGATCACCGTGAGCTGCGGGATCGCCCGCAGCGCGGCGAGGTGCTCGACCGGCTGGTGGGTGGGGCCGTCCTCGCCGAGGCCGATCGAGTCGTGGGTGTAGACCCAGGCCACCGGCAGCTCCATCAGGGCCGAGAGGCGCACGGCTCCGCGCATGTAGTCGGAGAACTGCATGAAGGTCGAGCCGTAGGGGCGCAGGATCCCGCCGTGGGCCGCCATTCCGTTCACTGCGCCTCCCATGCCGTGCTCGCGGACGCCGAAGTAGACGTTGCGGCCGGGCTGGGTGGGGCTGAAGTGCTCGCTCTCGCCGCCGGGGAACTCGGTCTTGGTCGACTCGCTGAGGTCGGCGGCGCCGCCGATCATTGTCGGCGTGTACTTCGAAAAGGCGGCCATGCACTTCTGGCCGGCCACGCGGGTGGCGATCGAGTCGGTGCCCCAGTCGGGCGGCAGCGAGGAGTCGAAGCCCGGCAGCGGCTTGCCGGCCCAGGCCGTGTCCCACTCCTCGACCAGCTCGGGCTTCTCGATCTTCCAGGTGTCGAAGCGCTTCTGCCAGTCGGCCTTGAGCTCCTGGCCGCGAGCGGTCATGTTCATGTGCTCGGCGACCGCCTCGGGCACGTAGAAGGTCTTGTCCGGGTCCATGCCCATGACCTCCTTGGTCGCCCGGACCTCGTCCTCGCCGAGCGGCGCGCCGTGGGCGGCGCTGGTCCCCTGCTTGTTGGGGGCCGGGTAGCCGATGATCGAGCGAATGCGGACCAGCGACGGGCGCTCCTCCTCGGCCACGGCGCGGTCGATCGCCTGCTCGAGGGCGTGCAGGTCGTTGACGTCCTCGACGTACTCGACGTGCCAGCCGTAGGCCTCGAACCGCTTGGTTACGTCCTCCTTGAAGCTCAGCGAGGTCGGGCCGTCGAGCGAGATGTCGTTGTCGTCGTAGAGGTAGGTGATCTTGCCGAGCTTCAGGAAGCCGGCCAGCGAAGCGGCCTCGGAGCCGATGCCCTCTTCGAGCTCGCCGTCGGAGACGATGGCGAAGGTGCGGTGGTCCTGGACCTCGCTGCCGAAGCGCTGGCGCAGGAACTCCTCGGCCATCGCCATGCCCACGCCGTTGGCGAAGCCCTGGCCGAGCGGCCCGGTGGTCACCTCGACGCCCGGGGTGACGCGCTTGGGGTCAGGGTCGCGCTCGGGGTGGCCCGGGGTGATCGAGCCCCACTGGCGGAAGGCCTTGAGGTCGTCCATCGTCAGGGCGTAGCCGGTCAGGTGGAGCATGGCGTAGATCAGCGCCGAGCCGTGGCCGGCGCTGAGGATGAAGCGGTCGCGGTCCGGCCAGTCGGGATCGGCCGGGTCGTACCGCATTACGCGGTTGAAGAGGACGTAGGCGGCCGGGGCCATCCCCAGCGGCAGGCCCGGGTGGCCGGAGTTGGCGTTCTGCACGATGTCCATGCAGAGCGCACGGATCGTGTCGATCGACTCCTGCGCGATGTCGTCGGCCACGGCGCTAATCGTCCGACTTGGCGGCCTTGGCCTTCTTCTTGTCCTTCTTCTTCTTCTTGCCGGTCTCGATCGCCGGCGCCGAGCGCGCCGCGCGCAGCTCGTAGTCGCGCCGGGCGTTCATGTCGGCGGTGGCCAGGACCTGGTCGGCCTTCATCGCGCGGGTCATCCGCTCGCGGCCGCCGCGCGGCAGGATCGACATCACCTGCTGGAGGGTGCCGACCGAACGCGGGACGAACACGTCGAAGCGGGGCTCCTTGAGCGCCAGGCAGATCTCCTCGGCCACGTCCTCGGGCTGGGGCATCTTCACGCCTCGGGGCTCGGGCAGGCCGGCGCCGAGCTCGGTGTGGACGGCGACCGGCATCACGCAGGAGACGTCGATTCCTGTGCCTCGCAGCTCGGAGTGCAGCCCCTCGCTCATGCCGCGCACGTAGTGCTTGGTGCCGCAGTAGGTGACGCCGTTGGAGAAGCCGGCGGTCCCGGCGACCGAGGCGATATTCACCAGGTGGCCGCGGCGGCGGGCGACCATCTTCGGGAGGACGAGCTTGCAGCCGTAGTGGACCCCGTAGACGTTGATGTTGATCATCCGCTCGGTGGTGGCGAGGTCCTCCTCGATGAAGGGGCCGAGCTGCATGATCCCGGCGTTGTTGATGAGGACGTCGATCGGCCCGAGCTGCTCCTCGGTGGCCTCGATGAAGTCGCTGAACGAGTCGACGTCGGTGACGTCGAGCTCCATGCCGATCGCTCCGCCGCCGAGGTGGCCGGCGACCTCTTCGGCCAGGTCGCCGTCGAGATCGCCGATCGAGACCTTCATCCCCTCGCGCGCGAGCCTCTGGGCGGTCGCCTTGCCGATCCCCCGGGCGCCGCCGGTGATGGCGACCACCTGTCCTACGAGAATGCGCTGCTCCCTGGCCATCGATTGCTCCTCTGCCGGTTTGCTGGGCCTGGGGCGAAAACTACCGCACCCCCGGCCTGCGGTCAGGGCTCGTCGGGGTCGCGCCAGGCCGGCGTGGCGCCGCGGTAGACGCCCTCGCCGCTGAGCACCACGGCGACGGTGCGCTTCAGGATCTCCGCGTCGAGCCGCGCCGAGCGGTTGTCGATGTACCAGAGGTCGAGTTCGATCCGCTCGTTCCAGTCCAGCCCGGTGCGACCGTTTACCTGGGCCCAGCCGGTTATCCCGGGCCGTACCGACAGGCGCCCGCGCTGGCGGTCGGTATACCGCTCGACCTGGGAAGGCACCGTGGGCCGGGGGCCGACGATCGACATCTCGCCGCGCAGGACGTTCACCAGGTTGGGCACCTCGTCGAGCGAGGTGCGCC
>CAIKSH010000384.1 GCA_903830015.1 uncultured Solirubrobacterales bacterium
AGCCCTCGGGCGAGGGGCTGCCGGTCGAGGCCGGGGGCTACGGCGTGTACCCGGCCGACTCCGAGCCGGCCGTCCGCGTCAAGGGCGGTTCGGCGCGCTTCTCCTTCTCCCGTGACGGCGTTCACGCCGTGACCGTCCGGGCCGTGGATGGCGCCGGCAACGCGAGCGGCTCGCGGACGGCGAGCTTCCGGGTCGACTCGAAGATTCCCTCCGGTGCGCTCGAGCACCCCGCCCGGGAGGACCCGCGCCGCCTTCGGGCCACCGTCGACGAGGGCTGCATCGCGGCTGCGACGCTCGAGATGCGGGCGCTGGCCGGCGGCGGCTGGGAGAAGATCGACGGGCGCGCCGCCCCCGGGTCGGTATCGGCGCTGGTCCCCGACGACCGCCTTCCCGGCGGCCGTTACGAGGCGCGCTTCCGGGTTACCGACTGCGCTGGCAACGAAGGCATCATCTCCTCGTTCTCCGACGGCCAGCCCGGCGTGGTGACGCTGCCGCTGCGTATGCGCCCCCGGCTGGCCGCGGCCCTGGTGGACGCCGGCGGCCACGAAACGGCCCGGCTGGTGGCCGGCCGCGAGGAGCGGGTCGCCGTTTCGGCCCGGCTCCTGGACGACGGGGGCGAGCCGATGGAGGGAAACGAGGTCGAGGTTCGCCAGCGGATCGGCTCCGGCGGCTGGCAGGTCGTGGCGCGGGCCGAGACGGGCGCCAGCGGTCGCGTTGGCCTGCGGGTGCCCGCCGGCCCGAGCCGCGCCCTGCAGGTGGTCGCCCTCGATACCCGCACGAGCACCGGGGCCACCAGCGACGATCTCGCGGTCGAGGTTGCCGCGCAGGCCACGATCCGGGCTGCCCGGCGCCGCCTGCGCAACGGCCAGTCGGCGCGCCTGTCGGGCCGGGTGCTCGGCGGCTTCCTGCCCGCCAGGGGCCGGGAGCTCGAGCTGCAGGGCTGGAACCCCTCGCGCCGCCGATGGCAGCCGGTCCTCACCGAGGGCCTGCGCTGCGACGGGAGCGGGCGCTGGAAGGCCCGCTACCGGTTCTCGGCCACCGTCGGCGGCACCGTCGCCTATCGCTTCCGGGTCCGCGTGGCCCCGCGCCCGGACCATCCGTTCGCCGAGGGCCACAGCCGCGCGGTGACGGTCCGGGTCAGCGGCTAGCGCCTCCCGGGCGCCGCGGCCTGCGGTTAGAATTCGCCACGAACGGCACCACCGTACGAGGAGGACCGCAGTGATTGAGGAGTTCACCCAGGAACAGCTAGACCAGTTCGAGAGCGACGGCTTCCTGATCATCGAGGAGGGGTTCATCGACGACGAGGCCGTCGAGACCCTCAGGGAGCGCTTCGACCTGCTCTTCGACGGCAAGTACCAGACCGGCATCAAGCCCGACGAGGTCAACTGGGTGGCCGGCCGCGACCCCGAGAACGTCACCCGGCAGATCTGCAACGGCTGGAAGGGCGACGACGTGATCGCCGCCCAGGTCCTCGGCGAACGCCTCGGCCGCCTTGGCGCCACGCTGATGGGCTGGCCCGGCTCGCGGATGCTGCAGGACAACTGCATCTGGAAGCCGCCCGGCGCCGGAACGCTGGGCATGCACCAGGACGCCTCCTACGCCGACTACTTCGACCCCTCCGAGATGATCACCGTCTGGGTGGCGCTCGACGAGACCCAGGCCGGCAGCGGAACGATCGAGTACGTCGGCGGCTCGCACAAGTGGCCGCGCGTCCCGCCGGACCGCGACAGCTTCCACGACCCCGAGGACTGGCTGGCCCCGGTCCGCGCGGCGGCGCCCGACGGAGCCTCCACCGAGCGCACGCCGGTGGTCGTCAAGCCCGGAGGCGTGGCCTTTCACCACGGCCTCTGCTTCCACGGCTCGGGCCGAAACGAGGCGACGGTCGAGCGGCGCGCGGTGATCTCGCACCTGATGCCGGCCTCGGCCCGGTTCGATCCCGACCACGTGGACCTCATCTACTCGCGCTACCGGCGACGGGACGACATGGCGATGGACGAGTCGTTCTTCCCGGTCCTGTGGAGCGAGGACGGCGGCCGCTCACCGTGGCTGGCGGCGCTGGACGGGGTCTTCGCGTGAGCGAAGCGGGCGAGAGCCCGCAGGAGTTCGACCTTCCCCTCGCCAAGCTCGCCGTCGCCTCGGCCCCGGCCGGCTTCGACGACGAGAGCCCCTTCGACCAGCCTGAGCCCCAGGCGACGCTCGAGATGCCCGGCGGCGAGGGCGAGGACCTCGCAACCGCGCTGCGCCGCACGCTGGGGATGTTCGCCACCGGCGTCACGGTGATCACCACCAGCCACGGCGAGCAGCTTCACGGCATGACGGCCAACGCTTTCATGTCGGCCTCGCTCAACCCGCCGCTGGTCCTCATCTCGGTCGACCGCCGGGCCCGGATGTGCGACATGCTCCACCAGGGAAGCCGGTACGGGGTGAGCATCCTCGCCGAGGAGCAGTCGAGCCTCTCCGACCACTTCGCCGGCCGTGCCGAGGAGGGTGCCCCCGAGCCGGTGTTCGAGATGGTCAACGAGACCCCGCTGGTCGAGGGGGCGCTCGCCCACTTCGTCGCCGTCGTGGATCGCAGCTACTACGCCGGCGACCACTCACTCTTCCTTGGCCGGCTGGAGTACGCCCGCCACCGGGAGGGGACCCCGCTGCTCTACCACGGCGG
Organism: uncultured Solirubrobacterales bacterium; assembly: GCA_903830015.1. GTDB lineage: Bacteria > Actinomycetota > Thermoleophilia > Solirubrobacterales > Solirubrobacteraceae > F1-60-MAGs163. The sequence goes on from CAIKSH010000384.1 coordinate 2,663, forward strand.
CCGCTACGAGCGCCTCCACGACACGACCGGCGAGCCCTCGCCGCTCTCCGACGACCTGGTTCCCGCGCTACTGGCCGCCGGCGAGGAGCGCCGCTACGCCGACGGGGAGGAGGTATTTGCCGTCGGCGAGGAGGCCGGGGACCTTTACCTCGTCCTGGACGGCGCCGTGCGGCTGAGCCACCCCGGGCGCCCCGAGCGGCGGCTGGAGGCCGGCTCCTTCTTCGGCGAGGTTGGCGCGCTCACCGGCGAGCCGCGCAGCGCCACCGCGACTGCCGAGGGAGAGCTCTCCTGCGTGGCCATCGCCCCCGGGGCGCTGCGCGAGACCATCGCCGCCCAGCCCGACATCGCCTGGGAGCTGCTGGGCTCCCTGGCCGGGCGCGTGCGCCGCGCCCTCTGAGCCCTAGGAGCGGGGCTTCTCCTTGTCGGGGTCGTAGAAGGGGAAGCGCACCACGGTGGCCGGGATCCGCTTCTGGTGGCCGTCGAGCTTGCCGACCTCGACTTCGGTGCCGATCTCGGAGTGCTGGACGGCCATCCGGCAGAGGGCAATGTTCTTGCGCAGGATCGGGCTGCGCATGCCGCTGGTGACCACGCCGACCTGGGAGCGCCCGACGTGGACGCAGTCGCCGTGGCCGGCGACCTCGTTGCCCTCGAGCTCGAGCCCTACCAGCACGTGCTGGGGGTGGGCCTGGCGCTCGACCAGCGCCTCCTTGCCGACGAAGTCGTCCTCGCTGTCCAGCGCGACGGTGAAGCCGATCCCGGCCTCGAACGGGTCGACCTGGTCGTCGAACTCGTAGCCGGCGAAGACCAGCCCGGACTCGATCCGCAGCAGGTCGAGGGCGTCGAGGCCGAGCGGCTTGATCCCGAACTCCTCGCCGGCCTCCATGATCGCCGCCCAGACCGCCGGCCCGTCGTCGGGGTGGCAGAAGACCTCGTAGCCCAGCTCGCCGGAGTAGCCGGTCCGCGAGACGACGACCGGGATCCCGTCGTAGTCGCCGATCCGCCCGACGGTGAAACGGAACCACTTGAGCTCCTCGAACGGCGTCTGGGCCTCGGGGGTCCAGACGATCTTCTTCAGGATGTCGCGGCTGGCCGGCCCCTGTACGGCGACGTTGTGGAGCTGGTCGGTCGAGGGCTTGACGAAGACGTTGAGCCCGAGCTTCTCGGCCAGCTCCTTGAGCCAGACGCCGTCGTACTCGTCGCCGCCGACAAAGCGGAAGTTGTCGTCACCGAGCCGGAAGACGGTGGCGTCGTCGATCATCCCGCCGGTCTCGTTGCACATGGCGGTGTAGACCACCTGGCCCACGGCGAGCTTGCGGATGTTGCGGGTCACCGCGTGCTGCATGAGCAGCTCGGCGTCGGGGCCGAGGATCTCCCATTTGCGCAGGGGGGATAGGTCCATGATCACCGCCTTCTCGCGGCAGGCCCAGTACTCGGCGATCGCCCCTTCGTTGTCGAAGTGGGTCGGCAGCCAGTAGCCCCGGTACTCGGTCATGTTGCCCGTCAGCTCGCTGATCGGGCCGTGGAACGCGGTCTCCTTGGTCATTACGGGTCTTGCCTCCGGGGTCACCCTATGGGCGATCGCCATCGAGAAGCGGTTCTCGGGGGCGTATACGCGGACGTGGATGTCGGAAATCTCCCAGCCGTTGGCCGGATCGATGTCGTCGGGGCAGGCCGACGAACTGCAGACGAGGTCGGTCGAGGCCTTCATCAGGACGTAGTCCCCGGGCCGCGACCACGGCTCGTCCATGATCGACTGCATCTCGTGGTCGAAGCCGGTGTTGAAGAAGAAGTTGATCGCCGGCCAGCCCTGGCGCGGGGCGATCGGGTACTCGACGAGGGTGCCGTTGAAGTTCTCCGAGCAGTTGATGTGCCCGAAGTAGCCCATGTCCTCGTAGTACTTGCGCGTGCAGGCCAGGGCGAAGGTGTCGTGGCGCCCGACGGTGTCCTGGACGACCTCGGTCAGCGGGTCGAAGTCGGCGTCGTAGAACTTGCGGTACAGGCCGGGCTCGGGGTAGGCGCTGCCCATCAGCGTGCGGGTGGCGGTGGCGTCCAGGCCACGCTCGGCTCCCTGCTCGAGCTTGTGGCGGTTGAAGGCCAGGAAGTCCGAGCACTGGCGCCCCTTGACGTCGATGATCTGGATGAACTCTCCGGCCTTGACCTCGTAGGAGCGCGCCGTGGCCGCGTCTACGCGGAAGTCGAGCCGCGGCTCGGCCAGCGGCTCGGGGAGCGGAACCTCACCCGGGTCGTGGGGGACGGCGCGGGTGATCTCGATGTCCAGCGAGGAGGCGGGGTGGCCGCCGTCGACGATGCGCCCGCCCGGGGCGGCGACGATCATCACCACCTCGCGCTCGGCGGTGAAGCTCTCGGCCGACCCCGCGGTGGAATCGTCGGAGAAGAGCCGTACCGCGTCGGCCTCGGCCGGGTTGATGCCCCGGCGCCCGAGGTCCTCGAGGAAGCCGTTGCCGGCGGCCGGCCGGCCGGCCAGCTCGCGCAGCAGCGTCGCCGGTGAGTCGGCGCGGGCGCCCAGGGCGCCGGCGTCGTCACGGCCGTCGGGGCCGAGTACCGTCATCTCGGCGACCTGCCCGCCGTCGCAGTTGACGATCCTCACCTCGTCCTCGGGGCGGACGAGCACGGCGGTCGCGCCGCCGGGCTTGACCCAGTGGCACTCGAAGGCCGGGTCGTAGGGCTGCAGCCCCGGGACCCGGATTCCCGGGCGTGAGGTTCCGGTGGGCATCGCCGGCCCCCGGCTCCCTCAGGCCTTGGCCGGCTCGGTGGCCTCGTCCTTCTCGGCCTGCTCGAGCAGCTCGGCGGCCAGCTCGCGCTTGCCGTCGGAGTCGAGCTTCTTGATCTCGTTCTCCACGGCCCGGTTGTTGTAGGTCTGGTTCCAGTAGTCCAGTGACTCGAAGCCGAGCAGCGTCGCCTTGCCGACGAACTGGCGCAGGACCTCGTTGGTCGGGCCCATCACCCAGCCGGCCTTGGCGTCGCGCAGGTAGCGCTCGAGCTCCATGTCGCGCTTGTAGGAGGAGCCGCCGCAGGCGTGGAGCATCTTGTCCACCACGTGGGCGGAGTTCTTGGCCGCCACGAACTTGATCTGCCAGGCCCAGTGCAGGTAGTCGGCGCGGGCCGTTTCACCGACCTCGAGGACCCGGGTGTTGTCGTCGGTGGCCTTGTCGAAGGCCTCGGCGACCGAGAAGACGAAGGCGCGGCTGGCGTTGGTGTCCATTACCGCCTCGCCGACGTAGTCCTGGATGGTCGGGTAGTCGGCGACGCGCATCCCGACATCCACGTGGCGCTTGCGCGTGGTGTGGCGCTTGGCGATGTCGATGGTGCCCAGAGCCAGCCCGTTCCATACCGACGAGGAGCCGATCAGGAACCACGGGTCGACGGCCTCGTCGTTGGAGGCGGCGCCGTCCCCGATCGGCCCGACGACCTGGTCGCCGGGGATCTCAACGTTGTCGACCTCGATCGGGCCGGACTGGTTGCCGCGCAGGCCGAGGGCGTCCCACAGGGCCGGCTGGGCCTGGACGTCATCGCCGTCGATCACGAAGACCGAGAGGTCGTCATAGCCGGTGAAGTCGGGGCTGGTGGTCTGGACGACGTAGAAGTCGGCGAAGCCGCCGGAGGTCGTCCACGAGGCCTTCTTGCGGACCTTGTAGCCGCCGTTGTGCTTCTCGGCGCCGGAGGAAACCGGGTACCAGAAGTGCGAGCCGGTCTCCGGGTCCGAGTAGGAGAGGGTGCCGAGCTTGCCGCTGTTGAGCGGGCGGATGTACTTCTCGATCAGCTCGGGGGTGGGGCGGAGCATGATCGTCGAGACCGCGCCCATGTGCATCACGTAACACATGGCGGTCGATGCGCAGCCGTAGCGGGCGATCGTCTCGCAGGTCATCGCGAAGGCGACATGGTTCTCGCCCAGCCCGCCGTACTCCTCGGGGACGGTGAGGGCGAGGAAACCGTGCTCGCCCAGCAGCTCGAGGTTGCGGCGGGGGTAGAGCAGCTCGTCGTCTGAGCGCTTGGCGTTGGCCCGCATCTCCTTCTCGCAGAGCTCGATCAGCGTCTCGCGGAGCTCCTTCTGGCGGTCGGTCAGGAACCAGTCAGGGTCCCAGTCGTACGTCAGCCCCCAGAACTCTTCGTCTCCCCACTTCTTCTCCGACACTCGATTCCTCCGGTCTGGTGTTCAGGCACCGCCGAATATACAACTCCTGTCCATCGGGCGGGAGAACCGGGAAAGATGGCGCAGCGGGGCGCTTCCGGGCTCGGCCCCCATCCCATCAGCCGTCCGGGGCCACCCAGACCAGGCAGGTCGCATCGCGGCGGATCCGGCGCTCGGCCAGCCGCATCCGCAGCCGGCCTATCTCGCTGAGCAGCGGCCCGAAGATCAGCAGGCCGGGGCTGCGCCGACCGGCGAAGTCGAGCAGGGCCCGCACCGGGCGGGGGGTGAAGAGCCCCACCGTCTCGACCTCGATCCCCAGAGAGGCGATCCGGTCGGCGCATTGCGCCACGGCCTCGCGGTCGTCCTCGTGGGGGAGGACCATGGCGCCGAGCCCGCCGACCATCATCGTCGTCGGGTAGGGGGGCAGCTGGACCGAATTGACGATCACCAGTGGCGAGCCGGAGTCCAGGCAGCTGTTGATGGCCATCTGCTCCGCGGTCGGGTCGGGCCGCAGAGCGAGCGTCCCGAGCACCACCGGGCGCCGGGCGCGCGCCACCGGGGGCTCGGGAATCGAGATGTCCGCCTGGCGGTCACGGACGGCCGGCATGCCCCGATTCTAGGCGCCCCGGGACGCTGGCGGGGCCGGTTTTGCCGCCGGCACGGGGTTCCGTTCCAGTGGCGCGCTTGCGGCAGGGCAACGCCGGCTTGCACTCCCTCCGTAACAACTGGTACTAATTGCGCCGGGAGGAGCGTCCGGGCAGGGCTCGGTCGCCGAAACCGAAACAGACACCGGAAGAAAGGGTCCCCAGATGGCAACCGTTCACGTCGACGACCACACGCTCCTCAAATCGATGAGCTGGTGGGACGGCTTTGTTGTCGCCCTTGCCAACCCGGGCTTCCTGATCGCCGCGCTCGGCGGCTCGATCGGCGCCCTGGGCACCACCGGCGCCGTCGTCCTGTGGACGATCTCCGTCTTCTTCGGGGCCCTGCAGAACAACATCTACGCCGAGCTGGCGACGATGTTCCCCAACAAGTCCGGCGGCCTTGCCGTCTACGCCCACGAGGCCTTCCGCAAGTACACGAACTTTTTCGGCCCGGTGGTCGCTTTCGGCTACTGGATGGGATGGACCGTCGTCCTCTCCATCAACGGCCTGATCGTGGGAACCCTGCTGGTTACCGCTTTCTTCCCGGATCTCACCTGGGCCACCGGCCAGCAGGCCGCCAACTCGGTCGGCTTCGGGCTCAGCTGGCCCGCGATCATCGGTATCGCGGCGATCCTCGTCGTCTGGATTTTCAACATCCTCGGCGTGCGCCCGGCCGTCTGGTTCGGCTACGTGACCGGGGGCCTGCTGCTCCTGCCGGCTTTCGTCCTGATGTTCTTCCCGTACATCACCGGCGACTGGTCCTCGAGCAACATGCAGTGGCAGATTGGGGCCAACGGCGGCTTCTTCCTGGCCATCACCTGGCTCTACTTCATGTGCTGGTCTTCCTACGGGTTCGAGGCGGTGGCGTCGTTCGCGCCGGAATACCACTCGACCGAGGTCGACACGCCACTTGCGCTGCGTACGGCGGCGCTCTTCTCGATCGTGGTCTACGTGCTGCTGCCGCTCGGCGTCGGCGGCACCCTGGGCACCGCGGCGGTCGCCGAGGACACCACGTTCATTGCCTTCTACGTGACCGCCTTCGACACCCTCGTCGGCAACACGGTCGGCGACATCCTCGTCATCTGCCTGATCGGCGGTCTCATCCTGTCGATGAACACGGCGACGATGGACGGGGCGAGAGCCCTGTTCGGCATATCCAAGGAGGGCATGACGATCAAGCAGCTCGGCCGGCTCTCGAGCCGGAACGTCCCGGGCTTCGCGATGACGATCGACATGGTCCTCAACGTGCTGATCATCCTGTTCTTCCACGGCGTGATCGCGATCCTCGCCGTCTCGAACATCGGCTACGTGCTGGCCACGGTCACTGCGCTCTACGGCTTCGTGCTGTTGCGCAAGGATCGGCCGAACTGGCCGCGCCCGATCAGGCTCTCGGCGCCATGGGTGGGCCTGGCCTTTATCCTGGCCACGATCAACCTGTTCCTACTGGTCTGCGGTGGCTTCATCTTCGCCGACGAGTACGGCTACGGGCTGGACAAGACGCTGATCGGCCTCGCGGTCCTCGTGG